>DASVQP010000085.1 GCA_036389135.1 Longimicrobium sp. | reverse complement strand
CCGGGAGATGAGAACTCGGGGAGTCCCCGATCCGCTTGCCCGGGCCGCCGCCAAGCACACGCGAAGCTGGTGGAGGATGTCCCGCCACGGCGCGCTCCAAACTGCCCTGCCGGGCAAGCACTTCGAGCAGATGGGCTTGGTACGGCTTCAACCACACTGACCTCAACTTTCCGAACCGCCGGATGCGGACCCGCATGTCCGGTGGTGTGGGAGGGGTGCAGCCGGGATCACCGGCTGCCCCCTATCCCGATCCGGCAATGGCGCGAGCGCCACCGGACCGCCATCCTGCGTAAACGTCTGGTGCGCTGCGAGGAATGGCCTTATAATGGTCGCCTGCGATTTGGTCCCGCCACGCCCCCTCACCTCACCTGCCGAGCCATCCCAGTGCACAAGATCGCTCTTGCCGCGGCCGCGGCGCTCGTCTGCGTCACGCAGGCCCCCGCGCAGTCCACGCGCGTCCGCGACATCCCGCGCCGCCCCGTTCTTTGGGCGCAGGCGGACACCAACAACGCCAACACGTACTACCTCCACGGCGTCAACCGCATCGGCGACCGCCCGGCGGAGGCGGCTGCCGCCTTCTACTGGGCGGCGCGGCTGCAGCCGGGCTGGGCGGAGCCGCTGTACGGCCGCCGGGTGGCGCTGCTGATATCCGAGCCCGACCGCCTCGTTCGCTACATGGAGAACAACCGGGGCACCATCCGCTCGGCCGAGATCCAGGCGATCGACTCGCTCCAGCTCCGGGCGCTCTCGCTGAACCCGTTCCTGGTGGAGACGTTCGAGCGCCAGATGATGCGGGTGTACATGACGCGCGCGGTGACGGAGGACATGCGCAGGGAGACGGGTGACGCCAACACGGCGCTGGCGGCGCACCTGGTGGAGACCTGGCTCCGCAGCAGCAACCCCGTGATGCGCGCCCGGGTGGCGTACAGCGAGGGGCGCTTTCCGCAGGCGCTCGGCGAGTACGAGCGGGCGCTGGCGCGCGCCACCGCCCGCGACAAGCCGTACATCCACCCCCTGGTGGGTAGGATCCACTTCTTCACGGGCAACCTGGCCAAAGCCGCGGAGCACTTCACCGCCGCCGCCGAGGGGATGCGCAAGGAAGACGCGCGCGACCTGGTCCTCGTCTACCAGAGCAAGGCGCTGATGGAGCACAGCCTGGGCGCCGTATACGAGAAGATGGGGAACGCCGCGGGGGCGCAGGAGGCGTACGGGCGCGCGCTGCAGGAAGACCTGTCCTTTGCCCCCGCGCACCGCGCGCTGAGCGCGCTGGCGATGGCGCGCGGCGACACCGCCACCGCCGTGAGCGAGCTGGCGCTGGCCGTGGAGCTGAGCCCCGACGACGCCGCCGCCCGCGTGCAGTACGGGCTGCTGCTGGTGCGCATCCGCAAGGCCCAGGAAGCCGTCGCCGAGTTCACGCGCGCCGCCGAGCTGGAGCCGTACTACGCCGCCCCGCACCTCATGCTGGCGCGCCTGTACGACTCCTCCGGAATGCCCCAGGAGGCGCTCGACAACTACCGCGCCTACGTGGCCCGCGCCGCCCGCGACGACGCCGGCTACGCCAACGCGCAGGAGCGGATCGCCACGCTCGACGCCCAGATCAAGGCCACGCCGTGAGGCGCACCATCCTGGCCGCCGCCGCCGCGGCCCTCCTTCCGCTCGCCGCGGCGGCGCAGGAGGGCGTGGTGCGCCCGCGCAGCACTGCCGAGGACCTGCAGATGTTCAGCCAGGTCCTCAACCAGATTCGGGTGAACCACCCGGACTCCATCGACACCCACCGCCTCTTCATGGCCGCGGTGGAGGGGATGGTGCGCGCCGCCGATCCGCACTCGTACGTCATCACCGCAGCGCGCCTCTCGCCGCAGAAGGAAAAGGACTACCGCGAGGGCCGGCTCTTTCCGGTGCCCATCGAGTGGGACTTCGCGCGCGGCACGCCGGTGGTGCGGAGCGTGGCGCCGGGCTCGGCCGCGGCGCGGCAGGACATCCTTCCCGGCGACGTCCTCGTCTCCGCCGACGGGCAGCCGGTGCGCGCCGAGAGCCCCTTCGAGCTGGAGGTGGTGCTCTCCGGCCCCCGCAACTCCACCGTCGCCCTGCGGCTGGAGCGCGAGCGCGTCGACGGCTCGGTGGCCGAGCTGGAGCGCACCGTCCGTCGCCAGCGCGCCGAGGAGGGCACCGCCGTCCCCGCCGTGCTGATGCTGGACGACAGCACGGGCTACGTGCGCGTGACCACCTTTTCCAACACGCGCGCCGCCGAAGACCTCCACGCCGCCCTCGCCAAACTGGAGGGCACGGGGATGCGGCGCCTCCTGCTGGACCTGCGCGACAACGGCGGCGGCATGGTGGACGAGGCGTCGAAGGTGGCGGGCGAGTTCCTCCCCGCGGGCACCGTCGTCTACTCGTCCGCCGGCCGCAAAGCCGACGTGGGCGAGACGGTGCGCGTGCAGCGCTCCTTCTGGCGGCGCGAGCGGCAGTACCCCGTCGTGCTGATGGTGAACGGGGGCACCGCCAGCGCGTCGGAGCTGGTGGCGGGCGCGCTGCAGGACCACGACCGGGCGCTGGTGGTGGGGCGCCCCACCTTTGGCAAGTCGCTGCTGATGCGTGGCTTCCCCATGACGGACGGCTCGGCGATCATGCTGGTGATCGGCCACATCAAGACGCCGTGCGGCCGCGTGGTGCAGCGGCAGTACCGCGACGTGCGCGTGAACGACTACTACCGCATGGCCCGCACGGCGCGCGACACCGCCGGGCGCCCCTCGTGCCGCACCGCCGCCGGGCGCGTGGTGTACGGCGGCGGCGGCATCTTCCCCGACGTGGTCACCCCCGAGGCGGAGCCGGACCCGCTCTGGCTCGCCCGCCTGCGCGAGGAGGACCTCCCCACGCGCTGGATCGGCGGCTACCTGAGCGCCAACGCCGCCGCCTTCCCCTCGGCCGACGCCCTCGCCGCCTCGCCGCGCCTTCCCGACGCGGCGCTGGCGGACTTCCGCGCCTTTGCCGCGCGCGCCGGCCACACCCTCCCCGCCGGCGCCGACGCGGATGCGCGGCTGCAGCGCGTCCTGGCCCGCGGCATCGCCTTCTCGAAGTGGGGCGACACCGGCTATTACCGCCTCGTCGCCGTCACCGACCCGCAGGTGCGCGAGGCCGCCGCGCAGTTTGGCAAGGCGGCGGAGGTGCTGCGGCCGGCGCCGTAACAGCGGTTTCACACAGAGACGCAGAGGGGGAAAGAAAGAACAGCAGGAGGGGTTCTCTGCGGCTTGTCGTTGATCTCCGTGCCCTCTGTGCGAGACCCGTTGGGAGGCAGCTTGAGCAAAGCGCCCCGTGGATACACTCCACTGGGCGCTTTCTATGACCACGTAATCTGGCAGAGCCGCGGCATCAGGCGGCCAGCCACAGTTTGTGTGTCTCGTCCCGCCTCGTGACAATTTCCTGATTCGAGAAACCGTCTTCCAGGAGACGCTCCGCCACGAGCGCCTCTATCTCGGACTTCAGTGCGGCTGCTTCCGCCGCGATGTGCTCGAGGCGGTCGAGAAGATCCGCGGCTTTTTCGGTGGAGGCGAGCGCCGCTTGGCTCTCGATCGCACTCCGGTGCACGAGCCAGCTGCGCTCGTCTGCGAATACCGCTAACCGGTGAGCGAGGGCGCCGAGCAGCGGGTGCTTGCCACGAAGGCTGGAAAGCATCTGGTGCACGCTCCGCTGGCCACCGCAATCCAGCAGCGTCAGTGCTTCGGCGGCGGCTTCCTCTGGTGAACGCTTCTCGGCAAGAACCAGGTGCGTGAAGAGTGCCGCCTCCAGCTTCTGCGCATGGAGGAGGCAGTTCGCCGTCCATGTCTGCACCTCCTCGGAGGCCACCCGCCTGATGAGCGCATCCCGCTCCTCGGAGGTGAACCGGGCCGCGACCCTGCCCCGGACCGCGCCTGAAAAATCATGGGCGGGCAGCATCTTGAACTCAGGATCCTTCTTCATACAACCTCCGCTCGTGTTTCGTAGCCTTCCGCGCACTGATGATGCGGACGACATCACCCCTCTGGGTGAACACCACGAACAACAAACGCCGACGAAAGGATTGGCCGATCAGCAGAAGGCGTTCCTCCTCGACCGAGTGCTCCAGATCCGCGCTTTCCAGCACCAGAGGATCTGTGAATACGGTCTGCGCCTCACCGAACGAGATGCCATGCTTGAAACTGTTCTTCGCCGCCTTCTCCGGATCGTACTCGAAGAGAAAGCCTGACACCGGTGCCTCCCCGCCCGAGGAACATACTTGTGCCCTGCCATTCATCCAAGCTCAATGAACCCTGCTCTCCCCGCAAGACGGAGCTGACATTCCGCCATATGCATGACAATTAGGTGCAGCAGCATGCGCCATTGGAGCGCCCGTAGAGCGTTTAGCGCCAGCGGTTTGCATGTCGAATACAGGGTGATTGCGCGGGTGATTATTTCCTTCATATTTGGCCGTCCGAATGCGTTTCGCAGATCAACCGGCAGGTACGAGATGGCGAAGACGATGATCGAGAACGGCGCCGCCACGGCGCCCGCTCCGGTGCTGCCGGGCGGCAAGCTGATCGACGTGTACGTCGTTCCCAAGGAGGGGAAGTGGCTGGTGCGCGTGCGCGGGGTGGTCCGCAGCACCCACAAGACCCGCGATCAGGCGATCAATGCCGCGATGAAGATCGCTCACAAGACGGAGTGCAACGTCGTGGTCCGCGGCCTGGACGGGAAAATCGAGAAGCGGCTGTCCGGCTCGCTCGCGGACGCGCTGATGCTGAAGATCTGGAAGCGGAACTACGCGCGCTACCTGCGGGGGGAGATCTGACGCCGATGGAGCGGTGCACCGCGTGACCTACGACACCAACGTTATGATTCGATACCGCCCGGCGACCTTCCCCGCCGGGTTTTTTATGTCTGCCGTCGTAATACAGGAGCTGACCGCAGGCGCAAAACAACGTCAGGATCGTGCGGCCCGCTGAGATCCTCTGAGCCGGCCGGCGCCGGCTATCATATGCCGCGGATCCGCCTCACCGTCTCGCGCGTGTCCACGGAGAAGCGCGCGAGCTCGATGTCGGTGACGAGGCCGAGGGCGCCCATCTGCGCGAGCTGCATGCGGGCTACGGAGCGGCGGGGGTCGTTGAACGTGTCGGCGATGGTGCGGTCCCGCTTCGCCAGCAGGCGAAAGAGGCGGATGTAGCGCTCGTGGTTCGTCTCGCGCTCGTCAGCGACGATCGCGGCGCTCTCTTCCAGGACGCGCGCGCAGTAGCGGTCGAGGGCCGCCTCGCGCACGGTGCGGAACAGCTTCCAGTCGCTTTCGGGGATGTCTCTCATGCGGGGTCTCCTGGGTTCCAGTTCCGCGGCGCCGTGCCCTGGACGATGCGGGGGAGGGTAAAAGGAGAAGGTGCTCCCCCGCACATGGGCGGCTCTCGCCGTTTAAGGGTGCCGCCGGGCGCCAGGAAAGCTCCAATCATTTGCCGTTTTCGGTGCGATCCTCCCGCGCGCGGACGATCGAGGCAAAGGAGCGCATGCGCAGCTCGGCGGAGGTGAGGCCGGTTCGGGCGAGGGCATCTTCCTCGCTGATGGCGCCGCAGCCCAGGGCGCGCAGGAAGAAGTTGAGGAGCCCCTGCCCGGTGGCCGCGTCGTCGAAGGCGCTGCCGACGCGGGTGGCTCGCGCGGCACGATCGACGAAGTTGCGGAGGCGCTCGCCGGCGGCGTCCACACCTTCCAGGAAGAAGCCGTACACCGCGGCGTAGCGCGACACGAGCTGCGCCGGGTGCAGGTCCCACCCCTGGTAGAAGCCCGATGCCAGGCCGTGCCTCACATCGTCGTGGTGCACGCGCCACCCACGGTGCACCGCGGCCCGGTTCTCCGCCTCCTGCTCAGCGCTCAGCTCGCCGCGACGCGGGGCGACGGGGAGGAGCGTGGTGGCGCCGTCCGACCAGCGCACGCCGCTCCCCGCGAGCGACACCTGCATGGCGTGGCGCGCCCAGTCGCACGCGGGGTGGCGCAGGTGCTGGTGGGCGGCGGTGATCCCCAGCGCCGCCGTGTAGTCGTACGCGCCGAAGTGGGCGGCGACCACCCGCCCGCGCCCCGCGCGCACCAGCCCCGGGAGCGCCGCGCGCCCCTCGTGGTCGAACAGCGCCTCGGGCGTCTCCACCATCAGCTCCATGCGCAGCGTCCCGGCCGCCACTCCGTGCTCCGCCTCCAGCCGTTCCAACAGGAGGGCCAGCAGCTCCGCTTGCTCCGGGACCGTCACCTTTGGGAGCGTGATGACGAAGCCCGGCGGCAGAACGCCGCCCGTGGAGCGCAGCAGCGTGTCCGCGAAGCGCCGCAGTGTGCGGACGGCGCGGGCGCGCGTCTCCATCGTCAGCGCCTTGGCGCGGATGCCGATGAAGGGCGGGAGCGTCCCCTCCGCCATGCCGCGGGCGAGTTCGCGGGCGGCGGTCTCGGCGTGCTCGTCTTCCTCGCTGTCGGGGCGCACGCCGTAGCCGTCCTCGAAGTCGATGCGAAAGTCCTCCACCGGCTCGCGGAGCAGCTTGGCGCGGACCCGCTCCCACACCGCCTCCGCAGGGGCGTCCGCTTCCAGCGCGGTTGCCAGAGTGGCCGGGTCCGGTGCGTAGCGGTCGAGCGCCTCCAGTGCGCGGGCGCCCAGGCGCGGCGCCGTGTCCGCGCGGAAGAGGTGCGCTCCGCCGTACACGGTGTGCACGGGCTGGCGCTCCGCGTGCTCCTCCGTGCGTGCGCGGGCCAGGGCGTGGGTCAGCTTTGCCTCGGCTTCTTCGAGATCGGACATCGGGTTGGTCGATGGGCATCGCCAGACCGCGCCCTTGCGCGATACCGTCCGTGCCGTTGCGGGGTATTATACGACGTGAGAACGGAAGGCGCCGGGTGGGGGAGTGCGGTTCCGGGCCGGCCGGGGGGCGGCGCATGCGCAGGGTACGGGCAGCCACGTGGGGCGGCCCCTGCAGGATTGGGTGCGAAGGGCGGGGTTCGCGGTGGGGGAGAGGGTGGGCAGACACGCGGGCGGCTGCACGCCGTGATGACGGTAGTTCATGCCTGAACGACAGCGGGGCAGGGGGCGCTACCGCCGCAATGACAGCAGCGGAAACGCGGGGTATGTGTTATATTAAGTGCATCACACAACGAGACTTAGACACGTTCGGGGTGGGCTGGCGCGGGGCGGTTTTCGCGTGGCAGGGCTTGTGCGAAACGCCACCCCCAGCACGCCGTTCGGGCCGCACGAGGCGCGGCGGATGGCGACCCCTTCTTGAAGGAAGGATGACGAGATGAGTGAACGATTGATGCTGCCCGTTCTCCCGCTCCGGGAGACGGTCGTGTTTCCCGGGACCGCCGTGCCGATCTCGGCCGGGCGGCCGGGGACGCTGCAGGCCATCGAGGCCGCGCTCGCCGGCGACCGGCGCATGCTGGCCGTGGCCCAGCGCGAGAACCGCGACGAGGTGGAAGCGGAGAACCTCTACACCGTCGGCACCGTGGTGCGCATCGCCCAGGTGCAGCGCGGCAACGGCGGCGTGCAGCTGCTGATCCAGGGCGAGGGGCGCGCCCTCGCGCTCCAGTACGTGGCACCGGAAGGCCGCGGGCTGGCCGCGCACGTCCGCGAGATGCACGACCTGGAGCCGATCGCGGCGGAAGATCCCGCCTTCCTGGCGCTCTACCGCGAGCTTCGCGACCGCGCGGCCGAGCTCGGCAAGCGCCGCGGCATTCCGCCCGAGATGCTGCAGCAGTTCATGAGCGGCGTCACCGAGCCGGGGCCGTTCGCGGACCTGGTGTCGTTCTACGTGGAGATGGGAACCGAGGCCAAGCAGAAGCTCCTCGAGATCCTCTCCGTGGAAGAGCGCCTGCGCTCCCTTCTGCTCATCGTGCAGCGCCAGCTCGCCATGATCGAGGCGCAGGAGGAGATCCAGCAGCAGGTGCAGGAAGAGCTGGGCGAGCGCCAGCGCGAGATGCTCCTTCGCGAGCAGATGAAGGCGATCCAGCGCGAGCTGGGCGAGGAGGACGAGGGCGCCGAGCTGGAGGAGCTGCGCGAGAAGATCGAGGCGCTCGGTCTCGACGAGACGGCGCGCGAAGAGGTGGAGCGCGAGCTGGGCCGTCTGGAGCGCACCAATCCGCAGAGCGCCGAGTACCAGGTGATCCGCACCTACCTGGAGTGGGTGGCGGATCTGCCGTGGAACGTGCGCACCGAGGACCGGCTGGAGCTCCTTCCCGCCGAGGAGATCCTCAACGAGGACCACTACGGGCTGGAGGACGTCAAGGACCGCGTCCTGGAGTTCCTGGCCGTGCGCCAGCTCGCCGCGCGCCGCGCCGAGGATGAGGTGAAGGAGGAGGCCGCCATCGAGGCGGAGGCCCTCTCCGGCACCGAGGCGGAGGCATCGGCGGAGGAGCTGGAGCGCGAGATCGCCGAAGCCAAGGCCAAAGCCACCGCCAAGGGGCCCATCATCCTCTTCGCCGGTCCTCCGGGCGTTGGCAAGACGTCGATCGCCAAGTCGATCGCGCGGGCGCTGGGCCGCAAGTACGTGCGCATCGCGCTGGGCGGCGTGCGCGACGAGGCGGACATCCGCGGGCACCGGCGCACCTACGTGGGCGCCATGCCGGGGCGCATCGTGCAGGCCCTCAAGCAGGCCAAGAGCCGCAACCCGGTGATCCTGCTGGACGAGGTGGACAAGCTGGGCGTCAGCTACCAGGGCGATCCGTCGAGCGCGCTGCTGGAGGTGCTGGATCCGGCGCAGAACCACGAGTTCACGGACCACTACCTGGGCGTGCCGTTCGACCTGAGCGAGGTGCTGTTCATCGCGACGGCCAACTACGTCCAGAACATCCCGGCGCCGCTGTACGACCGCATGGAGGCGGTGGAGTTCCGCGGCTACACGGAGCAGGAGAAGAAGGCCATCGCCGAGCGCTTCCTCCTTCCGCGGCAGCGCGAAGACGCGGGGCTGCGCGCCGAGGAGCTGGAGGTGACCGACGAGGCGCTGCGCGCCGTGATCGCCGAGTACACCCGCGAGGCCGGGGTGCGCCAGCTGGAGCGCGAGGTGGGGAAGCTGGCGCGCAAGGCCGCGCGCCGCATCGCCGCCGGCGCGGAGAGCACGGTGAAGGTGGACCTGGAGCGGGTGAAGGAGCTGCTGGGGCGCACGCGGGTGCACCCCGAGCGCGCGGGCGGGCAGGACACCGTGGGCGTGGCCACGGGGATGTACTACACGCCGGTGGGCGGCGACATCATGTTCATCGAGGTCAGCGCGCAGCAGCGGGCCGCCGTGGCCGCCACGGGCGAGGGGGAGGGTGCCGCGCAGCCCGGCTTCGGCAACCTGGTGCTCACCGGCCAGCTTGGCGACGTCATGAAGGAGTCGGCGCGCGCCGCGCTGACGTACGCCCGCGCCAACGCGGGGCGCTACGGGATCGACCCGCGCAAGGCGTGGGGCTCGGAGCTGCACATCCACGTCCCGGCGGGCGCCATCCCCAAGGACGGCCCCTCGGCGGGCGTGGCCATGACGACGGCGCTTGTCTCGGCCCTCTCCGACACCCCCGTCCGCTCGGACGTGGCGATGACGGGCGAAGTCACGCTGACCGGGCGGGTGCTCCCCATCGGCGGCGTGAAGGAGAAGCTTCTCGGCGCGCACCGGGCGGGGATTCGCACCATCGTCCTCCCCAAGGACAACGAGGGCGACCTGGAGGACCTGCCGGCCGAGGTGCTGGCCGCGCTGGACGTGCACCCGGTGGAGACGATCGACCAGGCGCTCTCCGTGGCCCTGCGCGGCGCCAGCATGAGCGAGGGGAAGCTGCGCTTTCCCGAGCTGCCCCTGCCGCTCACCACGGGCGGTGGCCGCGGCCTTGAAGGCGCGGTACAGATGCACGGCAGCCGCTGAAACAGCGCCTCACACAGAGACACGGAAGGAACGGCAAGGACACGGAGGAAAGACTCTCTCGTGTTCTTGCCGTTTCCTCTGCGGCTCTGTGTGATGTTGTTCAGGTGTCCGGCTCCTCTTCTTTGGCTTGGTCGCGGAAGCGGAACTGCCAGCCGACCGCCAGCGTCCAGCCGCTGGCGTCGAGGGAGCGGGGCCAGTTGGCGGGGAGACGCTCCTCGGCGGCTTCGGGGAGCTCCCAGGTGATGCTCTCGAAGCGGCGCACGCGGTAAACCCCTTCCACGAACAGCCCGCGCAGCGGCAGGTAGAGCCCCGCGGTAGCCCCGAATTCCAGCGTCTCGCCCTCCACGGCGAACACGGTGCGTTCGGGGTCGTAGCCGCGCGCGTTCCAGAGCTGCGCAGCACCCACGCTGAGCCCGGCGTAGGGCTCGATCCGCGCCAGCCGCTCGATCTCGGGGAAGGTCGCATACGCCGAGACCACGGGGATGGAGCGCATGGAGCCGTGCAGGTCCAGGCTCTCCTCGCGCGCGCGAAAGCCGCGCAGGTAGCCGGTTCCCAGCCCCAGCTCCAGCTCCGTGCCCCCGACGTCCGGCAGGTCGATCAGCATCTCGGCGAACACCCCGCACACTCCGCCGCCCGGGCAGTCCGAGCCGCGCGTCGTCAGGTTGGCGGAGCCCGGTATCCCGCCCCCCTGCACGGAGAGGGCGACGCTGTTCACCTCCTTGAAGAAGTCGGTGAGGAACTCCACCTGGGCGTGCGCGGGTGTGGCGGCCGCGCAGAGAGCTGCGGCCAGCAGGGTCGCTTTCATCGGCGGGTGCGGGAGCGAGGGCAAGATGTGCAGCCGGGCCGAGCAAGATTTGTCCTGCGCGACGCGTTCCGCAACCCTGTCGCGTTGGAGCGGACTCCCTGGCCTCCCGCGTGTGCTCTCCGCGCGCTTTGGACGAGAGCTAAGCGCAATGCTGTTCTCGACTTGCGAGATGTCGCGCGAAGGCCGCACCACTCTGCCGCACCAGAATGGTGCGCCCCGCACCGCTCTGGAGCGACATACGTTTCGGCCTACAAAACGTAAACGATGATCCCGCAACGACTTAACACCTAGGTAGCCCGCGATTTGCCGCGGTCCGGTGCTTGCCTTTACTCCCGCCGACCACTCGAACACTCATCCTGTTGCGCATCGGTCTGGTGCGGCACACAGGATTGCGGTTGTTCCGTCACCATGCCAGTCACACGGGAGTAGTTCCTCATGCGCATCCGCTTTTCGGCCGTCGGCGTCCTCGCCCTGGCCACCCTCGCCGCCTGTTCCGACGAAGCCCCCACCAACACCGCCATGTCGCCGGTGCAGAGCCCCGAGTTCGCCGCGGCTCCCGCGCAGGACGAGGTCGCCCCGGGTGAAGTGCTGGTGAAGTTCAAGGACGGGGTCGACGCGAGCGACCTTCTCCGCGCCAACGGCCTCGTGCGCCGCTCGGTGGGCTACCAGGGCTCCTTCGAGCTGCTGAACGGCGCCCGCGGCCAGGAGCGCGCGCTGGCCGCCGTGCTGAAGAACGACCCCCGCGTGGAGTGGGCCGAGCCGAACTACATCCGCAAGGTCGAAGCGATCGACAGCCGCCTGTGGGCCTTCTACAACCCGGGCGGGTTGAACATGAACTTCTACAACGACGCGGACGGCCGCACCGGTCCCATCCCGTCGTCGTACGCCTCCGTCGCCGACGCTGACGAGGACGCGATTGAGGGGATCGGCGTCGGTGGCGCCGCGGTGGTGATCAGCAACATCGACACGGGCGTGGACTACAGCCACCCGGAGTTCTCCGGCCGCCTGATCCGCGGCTGCGACTGGTACAGCATGGCGGCCGCCGGCAACGGCAGCGGCACCTGCAACGACTTCAGCTCGGACGACACCTCGGACCAGGGGCACGGCACGCACACCGCCGGCACCAGCGCCGGTGCCACCGTGGGCGTGGCCGGCGTGACCGGCGCCGCCGCGAACGTTCAGGTCTTCGTGCAGCGCGTCTGCGGCGCCGCCGGCTGCTACACCTCCTCCATCATCAACGCGATCCGTGCCGCGGCCGACCAGCCGAACATGGTGGCGATGAACCTCTCGCTCGGCGGCCGCACCATCTCGTCCGGCGAGAAGAGCGCGATCCAGTACGCCACCAACAAGGGCGTCCTGGTGATCGCCGCCGCGGGCAACTCGGGCACCAACAAGGTGGGCTGCCCCGCCTGCGACCCCAACGCGATCTCGGTGGCCGCGACCGACTGGAAGGACGGTCTCACCAGCTACTCGCAGTACGGCAGCGGGCTTGACATGGCGGCTCCGGGCGGCCTGTGCTACAGCAACACGACCGAGGAAGGCTGCATCTTCAGCGCGGTCGTGGCCGGGTACCAGGGCGGGCGCACCTACAGCGGCCCGCTGGCGGGTGGCAGCTACGCCTACATGAACGGCACCTCGATGGCGACTCCGCAGGTGACGGGCGCCGCCGCGGTGGTGGCTTCCAAGACGGGCCTGCGCGGCGCCGCGCTGCGCGCCCGCCTGGAGAGCTCGGCCAAGGACCTGGGCGTCGCGGGCTACGACACCAAGTTCGGCAACGGCCGCCTGGACGTGTACAAGGCCATCACCGGCACCACGCTGGGCGCCGGCCTGTAAGCCTTCGCACGATGAGGTAGCACCGCTGGGAAAGATGGGACGGGCGAGGCGCGGATTGCGCCTCGCCCGTTCCGTTTTGTGGCGAGGGCCCTCTCCCCGCTCGTTCCTCGCTGCCCCTCCCCCAAACCGCTGGCGGAGGGGCGTTTGCGTGCATTCGTGCGGGGCGCGGGGCGCGGCGCGGGGGCGGGCACGGGCACCACGCGGGGCGGCCCCTACGAGATCGGGTGCGTAAAGCGGGGATCGCGGTGGGGGCGAGGGCGGGCAGACACGCAGGTCTGCCCCTACCGAGATCTGCTGGCGGGGCGAGGGTCGTGGCGGGGCGAGGGGTGGGCGCGATGAATCGCGCCCCTACCGATCCGTGCGTTGCGAGCGGATGCGGGCGTGCGCCCCTCCCCCAGGTTGTTTTGGGGGAGGGGCAGCGAGGAACGAGCGGGGAGGGGGCCCGCGATGCCCGCGCCAGCCCACCGCCCCCAGGATCCGCCGGGTAGGCCGGTGGTGGCGGGGGCGAGGGCGGGCGCGACGAATCGAGCGGGGCAGCGAGGAACGAGCGGGGAGGGGGCGCTACGGGCCCCTTACCCCACCGCCCCCAAATTCCGGCGCAGCAGCGCGTCCGGGTCCGGGTCGCGGCCCATGAACTCGCGAAAGAGGTCGGCGGGGTCGGTGTCGTCGCCGCGGGAGAGGACGGACTCCACGAAGGCGCTCCCCGCCTCGCGGCTGAACAGGCCCTCGCGCTCGAAGCGGGAAAAGGCGTCGGCGTCCAGCACCTCGCACCACAGGTAGCTGTAGTAGCCGGCCGCGTAGCCGCCCGCGAAGATGTGGGTGAAGCCGGTGACGAAGTGGTCGTTGGCGAAGTCGGGGCGCGGGTGGAAGCGCGCCAGCACCTCGCGCGAGCGGGCGATGGGGTCGCCGCCGTGCACGGGGTCGAAGCGGACGTGGAGGTCCAGATCCAGCGTGCCGAAGGAGAGCTGCCTCATCTGGAAGGAGGCGGCCATGAAGGTGCGCGCGGCCTTCATCTTGGCGAACAGGTCGTCCGGGATCGGCTCCCCCGTCTGCCAGTGGCGGGCAAAGAGCTCCAGGGCGGGGCGCTCCCACGTCCAGTTCTCCATGATTTGCGAGGGAAGCTCCACCCAATCGGTGGGGACGCGCGTCCCCCCTAGCTCCCGCACCTCCACGCGCGACAGGAGGTGGTGCAGGAGGTGCCCGAACTCGTGGAACACCGTCAACACCTCGCGGTGGGTGAGGAGCGCGGGACGGTCGCCCTCGGGGGGGCTCATGTTCCCCACGATCATAGCCAGGTGCTCGTCCCACCCGCCGCCGGGGCGCGGGCCGCCGAGAACGACGCCGTTCATCCACGCGCCGCCGCGCTTGCTCTCGCGCGGGTGCCAGTCGGTGTAGAAGCCGCCCAAGCGCAGGCCGCTCTCGTCGAAGGCGTCGTAGTACTTCACCTCGGGGTGCCACACCTCCTCCACCTGGCGTTCCTTTACCGTGACGCCGAAGAGGCGCCGGGCCAGCTCGAAGAGGCCGTCCTGCACGCGGTCCATGGGGAAGTACGGGCGCACCTCCTCCGCATCCAGGTCGAAGCGCGCGCGCCGCATCTGCTCCGTGGCGAAGGCGATGTCCCACGGATGCATCGGGTCCAGCCCCAGCTCGTCGCGCGCGAACTCCTCCAGCGCCGCGATCGCGCGCTCCCAGAAGGGGCGGGTGCGCGCGGTGAGGTCCTCCTCGAAGGCCATGGCGCGCTCGCCGCTGCGGGCCATCGCCTCCTCCAGCTCGTAGTCCGCCCAGTCGCGAAAGCCCAGGAGCTGAGCCAGCTCGCGCCGCAGCGCCAGGATGCGCCCCACCAGCGGACGGTTGTCGTGCGGCGCCTCGGCCGCGCGGTTGGTGTACGCCTGGTGGATCCGCTGGCGCAGGTCGCGCCGCTCCGCGTACTGCAGAAAGGGCTGCACCGACGGCTGATGCAGGGTGAAGCGCCACCCCTCCACTCCGCGCGCCTCGGCCGCGGCGCGCGCCTGCGTCCGCGCGGACTCCGGGAGCCCCGCCAGCTCCGCCTCGTCCGCCAGCACCATCTCCCACGCGTTGGTGGAGTCGAGCACGTGGTTGGAGAACTCCGTTTGCAGGCGCGAGAGATCCACGCGCAACGCCTCCACCCGCTCCTTCTCCGCCGGCCCCAGGTCGGCGCCGGCGCGGACGAAGGCGCGCACCGTCTTTTCCAGGTGCCGGCGGCGCACGCGGTCCAGCGACCCCGCCTCGGGCGACTCCGCGGCGGCCTTGACCGCGCGCCACAGCTCGCCGTTGAGGGCGATGCGGGCGAAAAAGGCGGAAAACTCGGGGAGGACGGTGTCGTACGCCTCCCGTATCTCCGGCGTGTTCATCAGCTCCACCAGCAGGGACGCGGGGCGGATGGCGCGCGAAAGCCGCTCGGTGATCTCCTCCAGCCGGCCGACGGTGTTGGTGTAAGTCCGCTCGCCCGGGGCGGCCACCAGCTCCGCCAGCTCCGCCTCCGCGCGGGCCAGCGCGGCCCGGATGCCGGGGCCCACGTGCTCCGCCCGGATGCGGTGGAAGGGGATGGGGAGCGGTTCGTCTTGCAGGAGGGGATTGGTTTCGGGCGTGGTGCTCATCGGCCTCGTACGGCGTTCTCGGGTAGTTTGCGTATGCCGGGCCGACGCACCAGCACGCGCCGCGCCACGAAAACGTATCCGCGCGTCGGTGGCGCATTCAGGGCGGTTGAACTGCGCGTCACACAGAGCCGCAGAGGGGAACGGCAAGAAAAGAAAAGGTATTTGCTGTTCTCCCCGCCCTTTCCTTACCCTCTGTGGCTCTGTGTGAGATTGCTGTTTGATACGAACAAAGGGCCCGGCGCGCCTGGCCGGGCCCTTCGGTGTGTCAGGTGAAAGCGCGCGTCAGGCTGCGCGGCTCAGGCAGACGCCGCTGCCGGGGTTGGGGTTGTTGGCCTCGGCGGCCGGCACCGGAATGGTGACGTCGGTGCCGTACCGGGCATCGTTCTTGTGCCACGCGCCCGTCGGGAAGACGGTCTCGGTGGCGCGGCCGTACTGCCGCACCAGGCGGCGCAGGTCGCCCACCCGGTGCCCGCGGCTGAAGAGCCAGAACGCCCGCTCGCGGAAGATCTGGTCCACCCGCTCGGCCGACGTGGCCGGCAGCACGAGCGGCGCCAGCCCCGTGACCGTCGCCCGCGCCGCGTTCAGGGTGGTGAGGTAGGCCGTGCTCCCGGCGCGAAGCTGGGCCTCGGCCTCGATCATGCGCGCCTCGATCCCGCCCACGATGGTCACCGCCGAGTCTTCCCGCGTCCAGATCATCTGCACGTGGAAGGGCTGCAGCAGGTCGTCGCGGCGGTTGTTGGTGACGCCGATCGCCCGGCACGCCGGATCGCCGCCCACGCACACCGGCACGCGCGGGTCGCCGGCCGTGGCGAAGTTGAGGCCGTTGCCGCCCTCGCGGTTCCCCACGCTGTAGCGCCGGTTCACGTTGTTGCGCGTCACGATGACGTTCCGGTTCGACTCGCGGGCCTGGGCGTGGAACATCCGGTAGCGGAAGTTCGTCGGCACCCCGGCCACGGCGGCCGCGGCGTCGGCGGGGCGGTTCAGGTTCATCAAAATCCGGCCGCGCGTCACCTGCAGTACGTTCCGCACGCGAATGTCGTCCGCCGTGGTGCCGGTGATCCGCGCCAGGCCGTCCTCGGCGCTCCTGAGCGCGCGCTCGAAGGCCGCCGTGGTGGTGATGGGGCTGCCGTACTGCTCCTCCCCGTCCACCACGCTGCTGAATACCAGCCCGCTGCACAGGTGCTCGGCCAGCAGGTTCACGGTGTACGCCTGCACGAAGTGCATCTCCGCGAAGTGCCACCCTGGGGCGCCGGGGTTGTGCTGCGCCAGCAGGGCGAGCGCCTGCTCCGCCCCCAGCCGCGCCCGGTTCAGGGTGCGGCTGGCCGCGGTCAGGAAGTTGTTCTCCGGCGTGATCACGCGCTGGTCGATCTCCTGGCGCGCGATGAAGGAGTCGCCGTTGATCCACTCGTCGGCGAAGAGGCCGCCCAGCAGGAACAGGTTGTCCGACACGTCGCCCCCGCCGCTGGTGGCGGCGTTCAGCCGCGCGATCGTGCCCAGCCGCACCGCGTCCGCGCCCGCCGCCGACTGCACGTCGGCCGGCTCCAGGATGTCGGGGTCCTCCACCGTCAGCACGTCCGAGCACGCCGACACTCCGGCGGCCATCAGCGCGAAGACGGCCAGCCGCCCCGCACCCCACAGCCACCGGGGGGCTCTCGTCTTGGAATTCATCCGGTTCGTCATGCTAGAAGCCGAGGTTCAGGCGGAAGGTGAAGTAGGTGGGCGGTGCGAAGGCCTGGAACGACGAGGGCGCGTCGGCGGTGGAGCCGAATGCCTCGGGGTCCACGCCCGAGTACTTCGTCCACAGGATCCCCACGTTGCGCATGGCCAGCGTGGCCGTCACGTCGCGGCTGTGGAAGAAGCGCGAGGCCCAGCGGTCCGGCGCGCTGAAGTTGAGCGAGAGCTCGCGCAGCCGCACGAAGTCCCCCGGCTCAAAGAAGCCGGCCACCGTGCGGCTGGGGTGCTGGCGCACCGCCACCGTGCGCGCCTGGTCGGCCAGCGGCGCGTTGCGGTCCACCAGGCTCTCGCAGTTGTTGCGGCTGGCGCAGCGGATGCGCTCCGTGTTGTTGTACACCAGGTGCCCGCCCTTGTAGTCCACCAGCGCCGAGAAGCGCAGGCGGTTCCACAGCTCGAAGCCGTTGGTGACGGAGAGCTCCGTGCGCGGCGACGAGTAGCCGTGGAACTCGGCCGTGTCGCCCACCACGATCTCGCTGAGCGTGGCGTTGTCGCTGTACTCGATGATCCCGTCGCCGTCCTTGTCTTCGTAGCTCTGCAGCGGGCGCGACCACCAGCCGTTGAGCGGGAACCCTTCGGCCTGGCGCAGCGTGCTGCTGGTGACGATGGTGGGCACCCCGCCCAGCGTGATCAGCTCATTGCTGTTGGTGGTGCCGTTCAGCGTCACGTCCCAGTTGAAGGCGGCGGCCTGCACGATGCGCGCGTTGACGAGCGCCTCCCACCCCCAGTTGCGCACCTCGCCCAGGTTCTCGAAGCGCACCGTGAGGCCGGTGCCCAGCGAGGGCGGCAGCACGCGCTCGATCAGCGCGTCCTTGGACGACTTGTCGTAGTAGGTCAGCTCGGTGGAGATGCGCTCGTTCCAGAAGCGGCCGTCGATCCCCAGCTCCAGCTCGGTGGAGCGCTCGGGCTTCAGATCCGGGTTGCCCAGGGCGCTGAAGACGACGCCCGGGGCCTCGCCGCTCTCGCCCAGCACGGGGGTTCCCAGGTAGTAGCGCACCGCGTCGGTGGTCCCCGGCTGCACGCCCGACGCCCCGTACGCTGCCCGCAGGCGAAGCTGCCCCAGGAATCCCGGGGTGGGGAAGAAGGGTTCCTCCGAGAGCACCCACGAAGCGGCGAGTTTGGGGTACAGTACGGTGCCGAGGTCCGCTCCGAACGCGCTGTTGCGGTCCGAGCGTACCCCGCCGGTCACGAAGAGCCGCTCGTTGAGCGAGAGCCGCTGCTCCAGGTACGTGCCAAGCGTGCGGCTCTCGGAGGTGGCCGCGTCCGCGTCCTTGAGCGCGGCCGCCGTCACCGTAGTGGCCCCCGGGGGAAGGAGGGTGCCGATGGAGCCGGCGCGGTCGAACAGGTTGCGGTAGAACTGCGCGCCCACCGTGGTTTGCGATTCCACCCTGTCGCCGAAGTGTCGCGTGGCCGTCGCCGCGCCGTCCAGCGTGTAGAGGAAGAAGTTGGTGCGCTGGTCGATTTTGAAGCCCTGGCGGTCGGTGTTGCTGGGGCACTCGGAGGCGCGGCAGAGCTGCGTGTCGTTGCGGTTCGTGAAGTCGAGGCCCGCGTTGCCGCGAAGCGCCAGCCACCCGTGCGGCCTCCAGTTGCCGTTCATCGAGCCGATCAGACGCTCTACCGATTGGGTAGTCACCGCCTGGTAGATGGTGCGCGGCGTGAACTCGCGCCAGCCAAAAAGCGTGTCCCCGGCCGAGTTCGTGTTGTACTTGAAGCCCGGGCCGCCGTAAATGTTGGCCGCGATCCCCTGCGTGCCGCTGTCGTCGCTGCGCGGCAGCCGCAGATCCTGAGAGGTGTAGCCGACGCCGATCGCGACGTCGGCGTTGCGAGGCAGCGTGAAGTTGATATTGGCGCGGGTCGTGACGCGGGTGAGCCGGTTTGGGCTCTCCTGCTCGGAGAGGAGCGAGAGGCCGCGCGAGGCCAGGTAGCGGCGCTCGAACTGCGGCACCTGCGTCACGCCGTCCTCGTCTTCCCACTCGCCGTGCAGGAAGAAGCGCACCGCCTCGCTCCCGCCGCGCAGCTGCAGCCCATGCTGCTGGCGGTAGCCGGTGCCGAAGGGGGTGCTCTGGCTGTCCTTGGTGGGGTTGTAGACGGTGACGCTGTCCTGCGCGCAGGCGCCGGTGGACACCTGGCTCAGGAAGCACTGCACGCCGTTGGTGGGCGTGGAGGTGGCCCGCCACCCGTAGTACGCGCTCGGGTAGTCGTTGCGGTCCCGGATCGCCGTCTGCTCCGTGTAGTAGCTCCACTGCGTGCGCCCCGCCACACCGCGCTTGGTGGTGATGACGATCACCCCGTTGGCCGCGTCGGTGCCGTACAGCGTCGCCGCCGACGGCCCGCGCACGATCTCCATCGACTGGATCTCTTCAGGGTTCAGGTCGCCCAGACGGCTCGGCGTCGTTCCGCCGACCTGGATCGCCACCGGCCCGGTGGTGGGGAGCGACCCGGTCGCGCTTTCCACCCGTACGCCGTCGATGATGACGATGGGGTTGTTGGTGAGCGAGAGCGAGCTGGTGCCGCGGATGCGCACGCGGACGCCGGCGCCCGTCTGCGTTCCCGGCGTCACCGTGACGCCCGGGGCGCGGGCCGTTAGCAGGTCGCCCACGTTGCTCACCGCGGAAGTCCTCACCAGCTCCGCGGCCGGCACCTCGGCGATGGCGTTCCCCACCTCGGTGCGGCGCTGCTCGCCGGTGGCGGTCACCACCACGGGGGCCAGAGAGATGGCGGAGGGCTGCAGCGCGAAGTCGAGCGTCGCCGGCTCGCCCGGCGCCACCGTCACCTGCTGGCTGCGCTCGGAGAAGCCGATCACCAGCACGCGCACGCTGGTGGCGCCGGGCGAGACGCCGCGGAGCGTGTAGCGCCCCTCTGCGTTGGTGAGCGCCATCTGGTTGCTCCCCACCACGCGCACCTGCGCCGAGGGAACCGGCTGGCCGCTGCGGGCGTCGGTCACGCGGCCGGTGATGGTGCCCTGCTGCGCCGCCGCCGCGCCCACGCCCAGCACGCAGAACAGCGACGCGACCGTGCACGCACGGAGAAAACGGGCGATTCTCATGCTGAAACACCTCCTTGGGGAGTGCTGAGCCGGCCGGGGCCCGCTAAGGGCTGCGAGAGATGCCGTTCCGGCGGGGTGGGACGATCCGCGGTCCAGGGGGGCCCGCCAGGCGGCGGGGGAACCATCGGTCTGAGGGGCGCTGTACAAACGTTTCCTGCCGCGCCCGCGCGGAGCATAGACGCCATGGGGGCGGGGCGCAAGAGTCTTTTCTTCAAGGCGTCGGCGCGCGGCGGGGTAGGGAGAGGACGCGACCGTGCGGCCCGGCGCCGAAGCGGCCATCGCGCACCGCTTCGCCGCCGTTCACGAAGACGTGCACCATTCCCTCCGCCAGGCGATGGGGGTCGCTGAAGGTGGCGGGATCGTTGACGCGCGCCAGGTCGAACACCACCACGTCCGCCACGGCGCCCTCGCGCAGCACGCCGCGGTCGGGGATGCGGAAGACGGTGGCGGGGAGCGAGGTCATGCTGCGCACCGCGGCCGCTAGGTCCACCACCCCGCGCTCCACCACGTACATGCGGATCTTGCGCGGGTAGGTGCCGTAAGAGCGCGGATGCGGCACCCCCTCCCCCATCGGCACCAGGTCGCCGTCGGACGAGGTCATCATCCACGGCTGCCTCATGAGCCGGTCTACGTCCTCGTCCAGCATGTTGAAGGAGACGACGCCGGGGTTCCCCTCGCGCAGCAGGGCAAGCACGGCGTCCACCGGCTGCACGCGCCCGCGCTCGGCCACCCACTGCAGCGTCTTCCCCTCGATGGTGGGGTCGGGGCGGTGGCGGCGGAACTGGATGCGCGCCGCGCCGCCGCGCCGGTCCAGGCTCTCCAGCAGCTCCGCCCGCAGCCGCGCTCCCTCCGCCGGGTCGCCGATGCGGCGGCGCAGGGCCGTGTCGCCGCCGGCCAGCGCCCAGCGGGGGACGAGCGCGCCGCTCAGCGAGGTGGCGGAGGCGGTGTAGGGGTACTGGTCCGCGAAGACCTCCACCCCCTCGGCGCGCGCTCGGTCGATGCGGCTCACCAGCGCGGCGGAGTAGCCCCACACGCGCGGCCCCAGCGCCTTGAGGTGCGTGGCCACCACGCGCAGCTTCGCCTCGCGGCCGATGCGGATCACCTCGTCCACCGCCGCCACCAGCCCCACGCTGTAGTCCGCCTCGTCGCGGATGTGGCTGCTGTACGCGCCGCCGTACCCCGCCACCACTCTCGACAGGTCGATCAGCTCTTCCGTCTTCGCGAAGCTCCCCGGCGCGTACCACGGCCCGGTGGAGATGCCGAAGGCGCCCTCCTCCATCCCCGCCCGCACCAGGGCGCGCATCTGCTCCATCTCCGCGGGGGTGGGCGCGCGGTCCGCCATCCCCATCACGCGCTGGCGAACGGAGCCGTGCGGTACCATCTGCGCCACGTTCACCCCGATGCCGGCGGCCTGGAGCGCCGCGCGCTGGCGGGCCATGTCCGTCGCCCCGCCGCCGTCCGGATTCACCAGCACGGTGGTGATCCCCTGCGCCAGGAGCGGCCGGCCGTGGCCGAGCGCCGCCGTGGCGAGCCCTTCGCCGGCATGGGTGTGCACGTCGATGAAGCCGGGCGCCACGTACAGCCCCGCCGCGTCCACCTCGCGCGTCGCCCGCGCCCCCGCCAGGTCGCCGACCGCCGCGATGCGCCCGCCGCGCAGCGCCACGTCCGCCCGGTACCACGGGTTGCCGGTGCCGTCCAGCACGCGGCCGTTGCGGATGATGACGTCGTAGCCGCCCTGCGCGTGCAGCGGCAGCGCGAGCGTGGCGACGAGGGCGCCCGCCGCGAGGCCCCGCCGCGGCAGGTGGCTGAAGCGCATTGGCACGGCTCCGGGGGAGGGGACCGGGCGCGTCCTTGTGCGTCAGGGGCGCCGGGGTATATTCGCCAGAAAGTTGGATGTGCCTGATAGTGCGAGGCGGCCGGGCGGCGCACAAGTGCCGCGGCGCGCGCTCTCAACCGGGGATGGCAGATGAAGCTGCGAGCGTGGGTCGTTCTCGTCCTGGCCGCGTACGCGCCGGCCGCCGCCGCGCAGGCGGAGCTCGCCCGGCAGGTGGAGATCCGCCGCACCGCGTACGGCGTTCCGCACATCCGCGCGGAGAACTTCCGCGCCGCCGGCTTCGCGCTCGGCTGGGTGCAGATGGAGGACCACGGCCCGCGCATCGTGCTGGGGCTGCTGCGCGCGCGCGGCGAGCTGGCCCTCCATTTCGGTGCGGACAGCCTGGACTCGGACTTCGCCTACCGCCCCGTGCACCGCCGCGCCGTGGCCACGCTCCCGCAGCTGGAGCAGGACACGCGCGACATGTACGAGGGCTTCGCCGCCGGCGTGAACCGCTACGTGGAGCTGCACGCGGCGGAGGTCCCGTCGTGGGTGCGCCCCGCCTTCACCGGCGCCGACGTGCACGCGCAGGGGATGGGCGGCACCGGCACTCCCGGCCTGGGCCGCCTGATCGACCGGCTGCGCGGCGTCGCGCCCCGCCGCGACGGCGCGGCACCGGCCGCGGAGGGACCCTCCGAGGACGGCTCCAACGCCTGGGCGCTGGCGCCGAGCCGCACGCGCTCCGGGCGCGCCATCCTGCTGCGAAACCCGCACCTCGCCTGGTCCGCCGGCTACTACGAGGCGCACGTGACCGTCCCCGGCGCCATGGACTTCTACGGCGACTTCCGGCTGGGCGGCCCCATCGTGCTGGTGGGCGGCTTCAACCCGTACCTCGGCTGGGCCACCACCAACAACGCCCCCGACCTGGAGGAGGTCTACGCCCTCGACGTGGACCCCGCCCGCCCCGACCACTACCTCTTTGACGGCGGCTCCGTCCCTCTGCGCCGCGTTGAGGAGACCATCGACTTCCGCAACGGCCCCGGCATCGGCCGCGAGACGCGCGACACTTGGAGCTCGCCGCTGGGCCCCGTCATCCATCGTGGCGGGGGCAAGGTGTACGTGCTGCGCGCGGCGGGGGAGAACGAGTTCCGCGGCGGCGAGCAGTTCCTGAAGATGATGCGGGCGCGGAACCGGACGGAGTGGACGAACGCGATGAAGATGCGCGCGCGCGTCACCTCCAACCTGACCTACGCGGACCGCGACGGGAACATCTTCTACGTGTGGAACGCCACCCTTCCCTCCCTTCCGCACCCCTCCGGCGGCGACACGGCCGTGGTGCCCGCATCGCGCAGCTCCGAAGTCTGGACGAAGGTGGTTCCCTTCGACTCGCTGCCGCAGGTGCTCAATCCGCGCGGCGGCTACGTTCGCAACGAGAACGATCCGCCGTACCTCACCAACCTCCACCAGCCGCTTCCGCGAAGCCGCTACCCCGCCAACTTCCCGGACGTGGAGCTGCGGCTGCGCAGCCAGCACTCGCTGGAGCTCCTCCACAACACGCGCAAGGTGACGCTGGAAGACGTGATTCGCATGAAGCACAGCATGCGGATGATCCTGGCCGACCGCGTCAAGGACGACCTGGTGAAGGCCGTGCGCGCCACCGCGCCCGCCGGCGAAGTGGCCGACGCCGTCGCGGTGCTGGAGCGGTGGGACAACACGGTGGCGGCGGAGAGCCAGGGCGGGCTCCTGTTCGAGACCTGGTGGCGTCGCTACGTGAGCACCGCACCCCAGGCGCGGCCCAGCGCCGCATCGGTCGGCTTCCCCGCGCCCGCCGAGGCGCTCTTCCGCCGCCCCTGGACCGCCGCCGACCCCATGGCCACCCCGCACGGCCTGGCCGACGCCGGCCGCGCCGTGGAAGCCTTCACCTGGGCCGTGGCGGAGACGAAGCGCAAGTGGGGCGGCGTGGACGTAGAGTGGGGCAGGGTGCACCGCGTGCGCCACGGCTCGGTGGACGTGCCGGTGGGCGGGTGCAGCGGGCAGATGGGGTGCTTTCGCGTCCTCGGCTTCCGCGAAGAGGCGGACGGCACGCGCACCAGCGTCACGGGCGACGGGTGGGTGCTGGCGGTGGAGTTCACCACCCCGGTGCGCGCCTACAGCGTGCTGGCGTACGGCCAGAGCAGCCGCCCCGGCTCGCCGCACCACGACGACCAGGCCGCCATGTTCGCCGCCAACCGCATGAAGCCCGTCGCCTTCACCGAAGCCGACGTGGAGCGCACCACCATCCGCCGCTACCGCCCGGGCCTCGAGGACGAGCCGCGGTGAGGAAGCTTCACACAGTAGGCGTTCGACAGTGAAAGCTACACGCGAGAGACGGAATTGGCGCCATTGCTGGACTTTCGTATCCAAAATCGTTGGATTCACCGAAAACATGTTGTACATGGATTTCTACTCCGCCTTGACTTCGCAGCAGGATTGGGCCTATCCTGTTGCACATGTACCTCCGCGAAGTCGTCTCACCGCGCAAGCGCGGCCCTGACACCCGCTACCTCCAGCTCGTAGAAGGCGAGCGGGACGCGCAGGGCCGCGTGCAAACCCGCATCCTCCACTCCTTCGGACGCACGGACCAGCTCGACCTGGAGCAGATCCGGCGTCTGGTAGACCAGCTCAGCCGGTATCTCGATCCCGCTGCGCCACCGACCGCCCCGGGTCTGGAAGTGACGCGCACGTGGACGTTCGGGGGCACCCACCTCCTCAATTCGCTCTGGAGGGAGCTGGGGCTGGACCTGTTCTTCTCCCATGCGCTCGAAGCGCGTGCATTCGAGCAGCCGGTGGAGCGGGCGCTCTTCGCGCTCGTCGCTCACCGCGCCCTCGCCCCGGCCTCGAAGCTCGCCTGCTCCCGCTGGGCCGGCGCCAGCGCGTGGATCCCCGGGCTCGATCTCGGCGGCGCCGAGCTCGAAGTGCAGCACCTGTATCGCGCCATGGACTTCCTCCACGCCGGGATGCCCGAGCTGCAGGAGCACCTGTACTTCCAGGTGACGGACCTGCTCAGCGCAGACGTCTCGGTCCTCTTCTACGACACGACCAGCGTCAGCTTCCATCTCGAACAGGCGGACCCCGAGGGAGGGCTCCGGCGCCACGGCTACTCGAAGAAGAAGCGTCCGGACCTGCCGCAGATAGTGGTTGCGCTGGCGATCAACCGCGACGGCATCCCGGTGCGTCACTGGATCTATCCGGGCAATCGCATCGACGTGAGCACGGTGGAAGAGGTCACCAGAGACCTCCTGGGCCTGCGGCCCCGGCACTTCCTGTTCGTGGGGGACCGGGGGATGGTGAGCCAGGCGAACCTCGACTTCCTCGAATCGCGCCGCCTGAAGTACCTTCTCGGCTTTCCGCTGCGGACCGATCCCGCGCTGGAGGCGCACCTGCTCTCGCTGCGCGGCCGCTACCGCCCGGTGCGCGAGGGGCTCGGCGTCAAGGAGACGCAGATCGATGACGGAGCCCGCACCCTGCGCTACCTGCTCTGCCGGAGCGAGGCGCGGGCGGAGCGGGACGCCCGCACCCGCGCCACAATCCTGGAGCGGCTCGGGGCGGCGCTCGCCGATCGGAGGAAGGGCGCTGCATCTGGAAATACGCGCGCCGGCCGATCTCTGCTCTCCAAGCCCGGCTACGCACGCTACCTGGCGAAGGAGCCGGATGGGAAGCTGCGGATCGATCCCGCCCGCGTCCGAGCCGCGGCCCGGCACGACGGCAAGTACGTGCTGGTCGCCAACGAGCTCGGCATGCCGGCGGAAGAGTTGGTCCTCGGCTACCGGGATCTCTGGAGAGCGGAGCGGGCCTTCCGCTCGATGAAGAGCGTGCTGGACCTCGAGCCCGTCCAGCACCGCACTCCCGAGCGCATCGCCGCCCACGTGCACATCTGCGTCCTCGCCTACCTGCTGATCCGCATCGCGGAGAACCGCACGCAGGCCGGCTGGGAACAGATTCGCGAACAGCTGGAGAGGATTTCCCTCACCGAGCTCACCACGGATCGCGCATCCGTCCTTCAGACCAAGGCGCTGACCAAGGCGGAGCGCGATCTTTTGAATTGTTGCAAGGCTCCGCTACCGCCCAAAATCCTGCAAGCGACAACAGGGTAACGGGTTAACCCACCTGAGGCCGCTCCAGGCGCGTTGTACATGCGCCCGGGGCGGCTTTGTTGCATCTCCATCTAACACAAGCAGTTACGCGCGCGTGTCAGCAGGCGCTGTCGAACCCCTAGTGTGAGCCATGCAGTTGCAGTTCTCTCCTGCGTCTCTGCGTGAGACAAGCCGTGGGGGTATCACATCCAGGGCATCGGCGGGACGACGGCGGGCTCGCGGAAGGGGCCGTCGCCCAGGAAGGGAACGGCGCCGCGGCCGTTCAGGTTGTCGAAGGAGTAGAAGGAGAAGCCCTGCACGCCCCGCTCGCGCCCGATGCGGATCTGGCGCGCGAGCTCGTCGTGCGGCATGCCGGAGGCGATGCCGATGTACACGTGCCGCCCGGTGGGACGCATTCCCGCCAACTGGTCCTCCAGCATGCAGCGCCAGTCCGGATTCGGCTCGCGGCCGGGACGGCGCAGGTAGGTGCAGGGCTGCTCGTTGACGCGGAAGTAGGCCATGGGCACGGCCACGTCCAGCGACCCCTCGCGCGCCCATCCCCAGGTGTCCTGGTAGAACTGCCCGATCCCGCTGGACGACGGCCATCCGAAGCGGTCGCGGTCGTAGATGGGCCACACGGCCGCGGAGAGCGGCACGCGGCGTACTGCGCGGATGCTGTCGGCGGTCTCGCGCACGGTGCGGCTCACCATCTCGCGGCGGAAGCGGGCCCACCCGGCGGGATCGGCGGCCGGGTCGCGCCCGAAGGCGGCCAGGCTGGCGCGGTCCCACCCGTACCCGGAGCCGGGGTAGCGGATGCGGTCCAGGTGCACGCCGTCAACCCGGTAGCGCCGCACCACGTCGGCGGCGACGCGGGCCAGGTGGGTGCGCACGCCGGGGTTGCCGGGGGAGAGGTAGACGTACTCCTCGCCGTTCGGGCATGCCATCGGGCGGCCGGCGCGGGTGTGCATCGCCCATTCCGGGTGCCTAACCAGGATGTGGTCGGGCCGTCCGGGCGCGCTCGGCTGCAGGAGGCGGCAGAAGTCGCCCTCCTGCGAGTCCCAACCGGACAGCGCGTTGATCCAGGCGTGAAGCTGCAGCCCGCGCGCATGCGCCTCGCGCACGGCCACTTCGAGCGGGTCCCACGACGGGGTGCCGCCCAGCCGCCCGCACAGGCGCACGGAGCAGGGGTCCAGCTCGGAACGATAGTAGGCGTCCGAGGGGCCTCGCACCTGGAAGTACACCATGTTGAGCTTCGCCCGCGTGGCGCGCTCCATGATGCGGCGCACGTCGGCCGCCGTGCGGTACTCCCAGCGGTTCACCCAGACGACGCGGGCTTCGGCGCGCGGCTGCGGGGCCGCGGGCACGGGTGGCGGTGGGGCGGGCTGCGCCGCCTCGATGTGCGTCGGGGCGGCCTCGGACGCGCGGGGGGCGGTTCCGATTCCGATTACCGCGCCTGCGATCAGGGCCAGCGGCGCGACGGCAAGGACCGCGCGGCGGGTTTGGATCATCGGGTCATCCTCTGGTGTGGCCTGTCGGTGTGGTTTGCGGATCGTCCGGCGCGGCGCTAAGGAGCTCGTTGTGTGCCGTTCGTGTGGCGGTCGGTTGAAAGCGGTTCCTCAAAATCGCCGCCGCACCCCTGGCAGGTCCAGACCAGCGTCCGCAGCGAGGCGGTGCCGGTGCCGCGGACGCGCTTCACCCGCCAGCGGAAACGGACGCCGTCGCAGTGGGCGCACTTCGTCGTGCTCGGGTTCTAGGGGGTGCGGGCATGGATCCTCGCGAGTGCGGATGACATCGCCCGTTCCGTGCCTCCGCGCGGCAGGCGCGGGGGTGACGGGCGTTTGGGCGATACCCGCGGATCGCTGGAAGGTGCTGCTGCTACTCTGCTTGCGCGCCCCGGGTTCCAGGGGAGGCGCCGTTCTGACCCGGCCAGGAGGTGAGTAGCACTTTCGGACCCACCCGGGGGTAGACCTTTGAGGCGCATGAACGCCGGGTCTCAGCGCACGTCGTCCTCAAGCCCCGGATTCCCGTGGATCTGCTCGCCACCAGGCACGCACGCCGGCCTTCGATCGGCCGCACGATCGCCGTGTGGGCCCTGCTCCTCTCCGGAGCGGGATGCGGCGGCCGCGCGCCCGAAGCGCCCGCGCCCGGCTTCTCGGGCGAGCTGGCGGCCGGCGCGCGCTACGTGGAGAGGCTGGTGGCACCCCGTCCCGCGTCGGCGATGACGGCCGAGGAGGTGATCTCCGCCGGATACGTGGAGCGGCTGCGTCTGGGGCTGGGGAGTCCGTTCCGGCTGATGGAGTACGCCCTTCGCGATCCGCGCCTCACCCCCGCCACGCGCGTGCCGCTGGTGTGGGCGCTGCTGGACGCCACGCACGCCGGGCGCGGGTACGAGCTCGATCCGCGGTCGCTCGCGCGGGTCGGCGACCCCGGAGACTCGGCCACTGCGCGGATGCACCTGGAGCTGATCGATGGCGCGGTGCGTGGCGCCGCCGACCCCCGCTCGGGCGAGCTCGCCGCGCGCGAGGCGTACCGGCTGGCGACCGCGAGCCGCACAGTGTCGCAGGCGGCGCCGGCGCTCGCCGCATCGGCCGCCGCGCTGGCCCGCGACCGCGAGCTGGCCCGCCGCGATGCCGCGCGTCTGCTGGCGCACGCCTCGCGCGGCGGGAAGCATCCGTTCGCGCTGCTGGTGGAGTGGCGCAGGGCGCGGCGCTTCGAGGTCGAAGCCCCTCCAGGCGCTCCCCGCGCCCCCGCGCTGGAGGAAGAGGCGGCCGAACAGGCGCTGGGGCTGGTGGCGCGGGTGGAGGCGGTGCGCGGTGCCGGAGTGGGCGCACCGGCGATCCGCGACGGGCTCCCCCGCCTGCGCCCTGCCGTGGCGCGGCGGCTGGCGAAGCTGGCCCGCGACCACTCGTACCCCACGCAGTCGCCGGTCTGGATCGCTGTGAACCGCTACGACGAACAGTTGCGGCGCGCCGCACGCGGCCGCGCAGGCACCCGCGCCGCGGAGCGCCTGCTGCGCGGGCGCGCACGGAGGAAACGCTCGCCGCCGAGCACGCCGTGATCGCCGCCGCCGCCGAGCCGGTGCGGGAGATCGTTGCCCTGGTCGCGGCCGAGGCGGGGGTGGGGATGCGGGCGTACGCGCAGGAGAAGGTGTGGTATCCCGGTTTTCCGGCCCCGTCCACCGCCGACCTGAAGCGCGAGTTCGGCCTGCGCGCGGTGGAGTTCGACAGGGACGTGCCGCTCTCCTGGCGTCCCTACTACCGGCGCATGCTGGGCAACGCGCTCGCCGACCTGGAGATCGCCCTGCCGAGCCTGGACCTGCGCGGCGCGGCGTTCCGCTTCGGCTCCACGGGGAAGGAGGGAGTCGCGCTCGCCATCCACGATCCGCACGGGCGCACCATCCACCTTCCCCCCGAGAGCGGGGCCGGCGCCATCGCCCACGAGGTGGGGCACGACCTGGACTGGCAGGTGGCGCACGGGCGGTACGGAACGCGCGCCGCGTACGCCACCGAGGATGCCATCCGCAACGGGCGCGGCGACCGCTTCGCCACGGCCGTGCGGCGGATGCCCGGACCGCCGGAGGTGCCCATGCGCGGCGGGCCCGAGCTCCAGCGCCGCTACGCCCAGCGCCCGGCCGAGATATTCGCGCGCACTTTCGACGGCTACGTGGCCGCCGCGCTGGCGGAGCGTGGCCGCAGCAACGGCTACCTGACCGCCGCGCAGGACGAGTTCCTGGGCGGACACGGGCTCGCGCTGCTGCCGGGCGCGCGCGCGGAGGCGGCGGGGCCTTTCATGGAGATGCTGACCGTCGCCTCGCCCCTCCCGGACGCGTCTCGCCGCGCATTCCTTGCGCGATGGGGTTCCGGGAGCGTGCCGAGCGGCTTCGAGGTGGCGAGCGGGATCGTGAAGCGCGCCGGCGCCGGGCCTGTTCCGCGGGTCGCGGCCCGGGCCGCTCCCGGGATGATGGAGCTGCTCCAGGCCGGCGCACCGGTGCGCGAGGAGGTGGCGGCGGTGATGGCGATCCGCGACAGCGCCGTCGCGGAGTGGAGCGCCGCGCGGTCCGCCAACCCGCTCGCCGCGCGCGGTCCGCGTGGCGAAGCGGCCGTCACCCGCCTCGCGGACGCGGCCGCTCGCGCGCGGGTGCGGGGGATCGTGCTGGCCCATGCGCGCGCGCTCGGGCTCGATGCGGCGCCGGGGTGGCTGCACGATGCGTGGCTCGGCGCGGCGGAGCAGCGGGTCCCCCTCGCTCTTTTTCCCACTGCCTCCGAGTGACGAACAGCAGGCCCCACGTGTGAGTTGTACCGTCTCTACAGAAGTTCTGTGCGATCCATAGGATCGAGACCATTTCCTCCAATGCACACGGATAGTGAGCGACGGTATTAGTGCGCGGTGTGCCCGGCGGCGCGGTGGTCGTGGCGCTGGAAGGCGAGGAAGGAGTGGATGGCGCGCAGCGCCTCGGGGTCGGCGGTGGTGATGCGCACCTCGCCGCCGCGGGGGAGGGGGCGGTACTCGTAGCGGACCGCGGCGGAGCGGGCGCGCATCACGGCGGTACCAGGGACTTCGCGCATGTGCACCATCGCGGGAGTGGCGAAGTCGCCGCGCGCAAAGGCGGCGGCGATCCCCTGCAGGTGCGCGCGGATGGTGGCGATGCCCTCCGCATCGTCCACGTTGCGCTGCAGCTCGATCCGGCCGCCGTCCGGCAGGTCGTCGAAGCGATGCGTGGACGTGTACTGGTCCACGCCCATCGCGACGGCGCCGCGGGCCTGGAGTGCGGTGAAGTCGGCGTCCGCGCCGCGGGGAGCGCATGCGCCGAGGGTGAGGATCGCCGCGAAGGGCAGGAGTGAGATCCGCATGGTGGGCCTCTGAAGCAAGGGTTCGCATCGCCGGCGGAGGTGCCGGGAGGTAAACCCTGGGGGATTGCCGCGCGGCGCGATGGAACCCAGGTTCCATTCCATGACACCCATCGACCAGGTGCCCCTCTTCCAGGGGCTGAAGCGGGAAGCGCGGGAGATCCTCGCGGGGCAGGGCACGACGCGGAGCTTCGCCGCGGGGGAGGCGCTGTGGACGGCCGGGACGGCGCCGCGGGGCCTCTTCGTCGTGCTGGAGGGGAAGGTGCGCGTCGTGCGGGCGCCGGGAGGACGGCAGTACACGGTGCACACCGAGGGGCCGGGCGGGACGCTGGGCGAGGTGCCGCTCTTCGCCGGCGGGCGGTATCCAGCGACCGCCATCGCCGCGGAGCCGACCGTCTGCCTGGCGCTCGGGCGCGACGCGCTGAGCCGCGCCATCGCGGCGGACCCGGAGCTGGCGTTCAGATTGCTGGGGCGCCTCGCGGAGCGGGTCCGCACGGTAATGTCGCGCCTGGACCGCCGCACCAGCGAGACGGTGCCGGTGCGCCTCGCGACCCTGCTGCTGGCCCGGCATTCCGGCGCGGGCGGCGCGGACTTCACCCTCGGCGCATCGCAGGCGGAGATCGCGGAGGAGCTCGGAACCGTGCGGGAGGTGCTCGTGCGGGCGCTTCGTACGCTGCGGGAGGCGGGGCTCGTGGAGGCGGCGGGGCGTGCCCGGTACCGCATCCAGGATCCGGCGGCGCTGGGAGGCTGGATCGGCGCCCGGCGGTAGCCTCTGGATGACAATGCATCGCCCGGCTCGGTTCGTGCGGCCCCGGGTTGTCCACGACGCGCTTCCGGCGATCGTCTTCACCGATCCAGAGCCTGCTATGACCACGACCAGCCCGGACGCCGAGACGAGCGTCGGGAGCGCAACGCCGGACCCACGCACGCGCCTGGGCTTCCTGGCGGAGACCAGCCGCTGCCTGGCGGGGTCGCTCGACTACGAGACCACGCTGGCCACGGGGGCGGGGCTGGCGCTGCCACACTTCGGCACCTGGTGCATGGTGGACGTGGTGGAGCCGGATGACACCATCCGCCGCGTGGCGGTGATCCACCCCGACGCGGAGAAGCAGCGCACCGCCCGCGAGTTCTACGCGAGCCACCCGCCGGACCGCGACGATCCGCTCGGCGCGCCGCGGGTGATCCGCACGAGCGAGTCGGAGTTCGTCCTGGCCTACGAAGACGTGCTGGAGAGCATCGCGCAGGAGGAGCACCGCGCGCTGCTGCAGGGGCTCGGCGCGCAGTCGTTCCTCATGGTGCCCATGTGCGCGCGCGGGCGGACGCTGGGGGCCATCACCTTCGTGTCCGACGACCGGCGGCGGTACGACCCCGCGGACCTGCTGCTGGCCGAGGACCTGGGACGGCGCTGCGCGATGGCCGTGGACAACGCGCGGCTGTACGCGGCGTCGCAGGAGGCGCACCGGGTGGCGGAGGCGGCGCGCAAGGCCGCCACCCTCACCGCCCGCCGCGCGGAGGAGCTGCTGGGCGAAGCCAACCTCGCGCGCTACGAGGCGGCGGCCGCGAACCACGCCAAGAAGACGTTCTTCGGCACGATCTCGCACGAGTTCCGCACTCCGCTTACGGCGATTCAGGGCTACGCGGACCTGCTGACGGACGAGGATTCCGCCCCGCTCACCGACGGGCAGCGGCGCCAGGTGGGACGCATCCGCGCGGCGAGCGACCACCTGCTGGGGCTGATCGAGGAGATCCTCACCTTTGCGCGGCAGCAAGCGGGCCGCTCCGAGCTGCGCATCCACGAGGTGGATCTCGCCGCGCTGGTGCGGGATGCGTCGGCGGTGGTGGAGCCGCTCGCGGCCGCCAAGGAGCTGAGCTTCGTCCTGGCGATCCCCGAGGGGCCGATCCCCTTTCGCACCGACGTGGGGAAGCTGCGCCAGATCATCCTGAACCTCGCCGCTAACGCGGTGAAGTTCACCGAGGCTGGCGAGGTGCGGATGGAGCTGGAGGCCACCGACCGCGCGGTGCTGCTGCGCGTGGCGGACACGGGGATCGGCATCGCCCCCGAGCACGAGGAGCACGTGTTCGAGGCGTTCTGGCAGGTGGACCAGACGGATGGGCGCGTCGGCGGGACGGGGCTGGGGCTGGCGGTCACGCAGCAGCTCGCCGGGCTGCTGGAGGGTGAGGTGACGCTGGAGGCGGGCACGGACGGCGGAAGCGTGTTCACCATTCGCCTGCCGCGCTACGCCCCCGAGCTGGGGGAGGAGGCCCAGGAAGCGCCGACGGAGCCCGGGGCCGCGGAGAAGCGGGTGCGCGGGCGCCGCTACGAGACGAGGCGCGGATCCAAGGGCCCGCCGACGGGTCCGGCAAAGGGCTAGGGACAGCAGATTGCGGTTCGGCCGTTGGCACAGCAATTTTGCGGCAAAGACGGAATTTTCACACGGGGCGCGTTGCTCCCACCACCAGGCATCATGGCCGCCAAGAACAACCGCAACCATTCCGCGCCGGGCGACGGATCGGAGACGCTCCTGGCGCCTTCGGAGCCGGTGCAGGGCGAGCCGGCGCGCCGCACCGAGAGCACGCCGCCGCCGCGGATCCGCGAGACGCGGCCCGCCCCCCGCGGCGGGTTGCTCGAGCGCATGGCCGAGTCCCGGAGAGCGCCCTTTCTGCGGCTGATCGCGTACTACGTGCTGCTCATCGGCATCATGGGCGCGCTGGTGTACTGGGTGCCGATGGTGCGCGACGCCTTCATCTCGCCGGTGGTGCTTCCAGACCTGGGCAGGGGGGGGAGCGGGTCGGAGCTGCTGACCCGCGCGCCCACGCTGGGCGACTACGGCGCGCGGCTGTCGCTGGGCGAGGCGCTGCACCGCGCGCTCACCACGCTGCTGGTGATCGCGGGTGCGCTGTCGCTGGTGATTCCGGTGGCGTGGGTGTACATGTTCACCAAGCGCTTCCGCTACGATCCGGCGCTCGTTTCATCCGTCATCATCCTGCCGATCGTGGTGGCGGGGATTGCGCTCGTGGTCAAGAATTCACTGGCGCTGGCCTTCTCGCTGGCCGGGATCGTGGCGGCGGTGCGCTTCCGCAACACGCTCAAGGACCCGCGCGACGCCGTCTACATCTTCCTGGTGATCGCCATCGGCCTGTCGGCGGGCGTGCAGGCGCTGGACGTGGCGCTGGCGATGTCGCTGGCCTTCAACTTCGTCGTGCTGCTGGTGTGGAAGCACAACGTGGGGTCGATCTACAGCGGGAGCTACGGGCGCACGGGGATCCTCTCCGTGGGCGATCCGGAGCTGATGGTGGCGGACGATCCCGCGGCGCAGCGCGACATCCGGCGGCGGATGCTGGAGCACGACGGCGACATGCGCACGGACGGCATTCTGCTGGTGCACTCGGGTGCGCCGGACCTGGCGCGCCTCACCGTGCAGGAGGCGCTCGGCGACACCGCGAGCGACTGGCGGCTGGTGAACGTGCGGCGCGAGCCCGAGCGTCCCGCCGTGCTGGAGTACCTGGTGCGGCTCAAGACCGAGATCACCCCGGCCGAGCTGGTGGGCGCGCTCGACGAGCGCTGGTCCGCCCAGGTCTCCGCCGCGGAGTACGTCCCCTTCCGCACGCGGAAGAAGAAGCGCAAGAAAGGCTAGCGCGTGCGTCGTGGTGCGCTCCTGCTGGCGGGGCTCCTCTCCGCGTGCACCCCGCCCGAGCGCCACTTCCCGGCCGAGCCGGAGCTGACCGCGCTCCTCGAGACACGCGTTCGGGAGCGGCGGGCGGTCGGGATCGCGGTCGGCGTACTGGAGGCGGATGGCTCCGCCACGATGGCGTTCGCCGGCAGCGCGGGCGTGGGCGCGCGGCCGCTCGGCCGACGGTCGGGATTCGAGATCGGCTCCATCACCAAGACGTTCACGGGCGTCCTGCTGGCCGAGATGGTCCGGGCCGGGGAAGTGCGCTACGACGATCCCGTGTCCCGCTACCTTCCCGGCGGCGTGCGCGTCCCCTCCCTCAAGGGCCGCGAGATCACCCTCCTCGATCTGGCCACCCACCACTCCGGGCTCCCCGGCGTGCCGGACAACATGACCCCGGCGGATCCCTACAATCCCTACGCGGACTACTCGGTCGCGCAGATGTACGCGTTCCTCTCCGGCTTCACGCCGGAGCGCGAAGCAGGCGCGGCCTACCAGTACTCCAACATCGGCTTCGGGCTGCTCGGCCACGCCCTCTCGCGGGCGGCGGGTTCCGGGTACGACGAGCTCGTCCGCGAGCGAATCCTGGGGCCGCTGCGGATGGATGGAACCGCGATCGGGCTGCGCGGCGAGCTCATGGTGAAAGGGCACGACAAACAGGGCGAGATCGTCCCCTACTGGGACCTGCCCACGCTGGCGGGCGCGGGTGCCTTCCGATCGAACCTGGACGACCTGATGCGCTTCCTCGCCGCCAGCCTGCGGGCGCCGAAGACGGAGCTGGAGCGCTCGATCCGCGCGACGCACACGGCGCAGCGGACGGTCACCGACACCACCGCCAACCGCATCGGCATCAGCGCGATGGGCATCGGCTGGCAGATCCGGTCGCGGGGCGGCTCCAGCGTAGTCTGGAAGGATGGCGGCACGGCGGGTTTCCAGACGTTCATCGGGTTCGATCCCGAGCGGCGGATCGGGGTGGTGGTGCTCTCGAACACCAACATCGAGGTGGACGACATCGGATTCCACCTCCTGGACCCGAGCTCGCCGCTGGGAGCGCCTCCCCCGATGCCCCCTAGCGGTTCTTGATGGCGATGCTCTCCAGCACGTCCGCCACCGCCTCGATCCCATCGATCGCCGTCTCGAGCTTGTCGTAGATCTCCTTCCACTTGAGCGTCTCGATGGCGTCGGGCTGGCCGGCGAACAGCCTGGTCATCACGCGCTCATAAACCGCGTCGCCCTCCTCGCCGAGCGCCTGGATCTCGCGAAAGGGGTCGCGGTCGATGCCGGAGGTGCGCAGGTTGCCGACCGCCGTGGCCACGAGCACACTGCCCCTCAGCAGGACCCCGGCCAGCTCCCGCGCCCCCTCGTCCGCCCGCGAGATCTCGAACGCCGCCACGTACGACGACGCATCCTCCACCAGGTCCACCACGTTGTCCAGCCCGCGCGCGATGGCGTACAGGTCCTCTCGATCGAACGGCGCGACCAGCGAGCCGTCGAGCCGCGACGTGATCTCGTCGGTCAGCTCGTCGGCCTCGTGCTCCTCCGTGCGGATGCGCCGCTCCAGCCGGGCGGGCTCGCGGGGGTCCTGGAAGAGCCGGTTGAGCAGGTCCGCCGCCGTGGTCAGGTGCCCCGCCAGCGTCTCCAACTCGTCGAAATAGCTGTCGTCCTTGGGGAAAAGCCGGACCATGCCGTGCTCCGTGTGCGGGTGAAAGACCCCCTGCGCCGTCGTCTCGCCGGATCAGTGCAAACGGCAATCCCACAGGAAAAGGCATCACACAGAGACACAGAGGGAACGGAAAGGCCACGGAGAACCCCTTCTGCTTTTCTCTCCGTTTCCTCTGTGGCTCTGTGTGAGACCAGCCGTCCTCAGTCGCTGAGGCGCTCGACGGCTTCGTCCACGGCGGCGAGGTCGACGGGGTTGTCGATGTCGCTGTGGGCGGCCTCCACGAACGAATCCTTTTGCTCCGCCAGCGCCGCGCGGTGCGCCTCGGGGACGAGCTCCCGCAGATCGCGAAAGGTGCTCAGCAGCTTCTTGGTGATGGTGGGGTTCTCCGCGCCGTTGTGGCGGATCTGGTCGAACGCCAGCCCCACCGCGCGCTCAAAGGTGGTGTACCGCGCGATGAAGATGCCCTCCCCATCCGCGCTGTCGTAGAGGGGCGCGCTTCGGGCGAGCTCCAGCAGGATCTCGCTCAGGTGGTCGATGCAGCGGAGCGCGGTGGTGGGGTCGTTGATGGCGGGCGACAGCGCCTTCACGGCGATGTCCGCGATCTCGATGATCCCGAACTCCACGTCCTGCTCCGGCGTGCGCTCCATGCCGACGATGAAGCCCGCCACGATCTGCCGGGCCGTGGCGGCGTCCAGCGCGTCCGGCGGCCACACGGAGGCGAGCGGCTGGCCGGGGAGGGTGAAGTCGCCGATCTGCAGCTCCATGCGGATCACCATCTTCCGCGCGCGGGCGAGCCGGCTCAACCCCTTTGCGTCCACCGCCTGCAGGTAGCCGGAGCGGGGCGCCCCCACCAGCGCGGGGGTGCCGGCGGGCTTCGGGTGCGGGAGGGGCGCGGGGGCGTCGTGGGCCAGCCGGGCGGGGAAGAGCTGGCGGATGTGGCCCACCGTCTCCCTCGTCACCCGCCACAGGATGGTGGCGACCTGGATGGAGCGCGCCGCGTGGTTGATGAAGAAGATGAGGAAGCCGATGCTCACCAGCACCAGCACGACCGAAACGGTGACCGCCACGCGGGGCACGAACACGTCGCCCGGGGTGTTCCCCGAATCCACCGTGCGGAGCACGAGCAGGGTGTAGGTGAAGGTGCCGATGAAGACGCCCAGCACCACCTGGTTCGCGCGGTCCGCGGTGAAGTTGCGCAGCACGCGCGGGGTGAACTGCACGCTGGCGAGCTGCAGCGCCACGATCGTCACCGAGAAGACGACGCCCGTGACGGTGATGAGGCTCCCCGAGATCACGTTGAGGACCCCGCGCGCGCCCTCCGCGCCGCCGCCGAACGCCCACGCGCTCTCCGGAGAGGTCTGCAGCAGCCCGCGCCGCTCGGCGGTGGTGATCGCGGCCGCCAGCACGGCCGAGAAGAGGGTGAGCAGCGTGGGGAGGAACCACAGGCTGTCTCTGACGTGCACCCACGCCATGCGAATTCGCGGAATCATCTCTTTTCCTGTGAGGCATCGAGGCCACTCGCTGCCTCGTGAGACAATTCCCGTGCCTACGAAGGGCCTTTCACACAGAGACGCGGAGGCAACGGCAAGGGCACAGAGGAACTCACCGTGTTCCTCCTCCTCTTTCAGTTGCCTCCGCGTCTCTGTGTGAGGCCAGTTGCCGTTGGCGGCTGGCGTCAGGGTTTGGTCCAGATCGCCGAGATGCGGTCGCCCAGGGGAGTCACCTGGTGCAGGCGGTATCCTTCCGCGGCGCGGGCGTTGTAGTCCTGCTGGAACTGCGCCGGCGTCTGGCCGAAGCGCTGCACCCAGTGGCCCGGCACCTTCTCCCAGATCGCCCCGTAGCGCGTCTCCGCGCCCACGTTGTACGCGGTGAAGCGCACCGGACGCATCCCGTTGGCCCACATCTCCTCGAAGCGCTTCTGGTACTCCGCGGCCGTCATCCCCACGTAGGTGGCATCGCCCTGCGTGGGGCGCTTCACCCACACGCCGGCGTACATGGGGCCCGCGGCGGTGAAGTAGCCCGCCACCTCCGTGTTCACGAAGCCGCTGTTGTGCATCTGCGTCCAGAACGCCGCGAACTGCGCCTGCGTCTGGCCCAGCCGCACCTCGAACTGCCCCTGGATCGGCGCCCAGATCGCGTTGAAGCGGGGGCCGTTGGGGGTGGCGAGCACGTGGATGCGCTCCGGGCGGAAGCCGTTCGCGCGGAAGCTCTCGAAGGCCTGCTGGAACTCCGGCTGGGTCATCATCGACCGCACGGGGCGGTCGGCGCCGGGCTGGAACGACGCGGCGAAGAAGGTGTTGCTCCCCACCCGGTGGCTGGCCAGCGTGACCGGCCACAGCCCGCGGTGCACCCAGTAGTTGAAGCAGGTCTGGAAGCCGGCCGCCGGCAGCCCCGTGAAGTCCGCGAAGCAGGGCGGCACGATCAGCATGCGCCGGTTGGGATGCTGGAGCGCGGCCCTCATCCGCTGGACCTGCCCGGCCGTGAACGTCATCGGCTCGCAGGCGAAGTAGCTCATGATGTTGTTGCGCGCCGGCGAGTACGTGTAGCTGAACGCCTGCCCGGACGTCTTGGTGCCGCTGATGGTGTACGTGTTGTTGCCGCTGCAGAACGCCCAGCTCTGGTTCTTGAAAAAGGTGGTGCCCGCCTCCGCCGGGGTGTCGGCGATCCCGTCGCCGTCAAGCGCGCTCTGCTCGCCGCCGTTGTCACGGATGTACGCGGCCGCCAGCGCCATGGTCCCGGTGCCCCCGTCCTGCGACCCCGGAAAGGTGTGCGGCAGGTTCAGGAAGTGCCCGATGTCGTGCACCAGCTGCCAGATGTTCTGCACCGACTTCTCTCCGTCCGCCACGTTGGGGGTCACGTCGGCGGTGACGGTGGACGGGGCGAAGCCGGGCATGGCGATGAAGTTGACCCCGGTCTGCGGACCCCTCGACCAGCCGTTGCCCGTGTTGCCGCCGCCGTTGTCGCGGCGAAAGAAGACGACCATCTTCCCCGGGTACTTCGCCGCGATCTCGTTGGCCGCCTTGGTCGCGGGGGAGTCGCTGCTGGAGCCGAAGTGGTTGAGGAGGGTGCTCTTCAGCTCCTCCCAGTCCGGCCCGGTGGGGCTGGGGTTCCACTCGATCCGGATGTCGGCCGACGACGCGGCGAAGACCTGGTTGGCCTTCTGCACCCACTGCTGCACCTGCGCGGGGGTGATGTCGGTGGCCTGCGATCCGTCGTCGTTGGATACCTTGATGGCGTGCATGCGCAGCACGTACTGCGGTGCCGCGGCAGGCAGGGCCACCGGGGCGGAGCGGCCGGCGTACACCGCGGCGGGGGTGGCGAGCAGCGCGAGTAGCGCCGCGGCGCGGATGGCGAGGGCGGAGCGCGTCATGGGAGGGGGGTGCGCGGGGAACGGGAAGGAGCCTCTTGATGTGCCGCCAGGGCACCTTCCATACCTGATCGTAAGTCTTTGCGCCGCACTGCCGTACCTCTTCCGCGCGGCCCGTGGATGTCCCGCCGCTGCCCCAGGTGGGGCGCGTCAGCCGCTGAGGAAAAGTATGGTTGTTGCAGCGCGCGGCCGCTCACGCCAACGATCCGCCCACTGGAGCACCGATGACCGAGCACAGCAACATCGACCCGGCAGAGAGGAAGGAGCTGGAGGAACGGGCGTCGGTGGAGCCGGAGCAGGGGGCGATCCGGGGGGACGTGCCGAACGGGGAGCAGGCCAACGCGTGGGAGAGCGCCAAGATCGGCCTCGCCAGCGAGGGTGGGGTGCGGCGAGAGATGGCGCGCGCCGGAGAACCCCCCGCCACGGCCGCCGGCGAGGCGTTCCACGGCCGCATCCACGCGCAGCCGCCGGCGGAGCACACCGGGCTGCGCCTGGGCGAGGTGCAGAAGACCGCCGCGGGGATCAACGCCGTGCGCGTTGCGATGAAGTACACGCTCAACGAGATGGGCGCCGCGGACGGCGCGCGCATGCTACAGAAGCTCAACCAGGAGGGCGGCTTCGACTGCCAGAGCTGCGCGTGGCCCGATCCGCCCGCCGGCGAGCGGCCGGCGTTCGCGGAGTACTGCGAGAACGGCGCAAAGGTCACCGCCGAGGAGAACACGCGGAAGCTGATCGACCCCGACTTCTTTCGCCGCTACAGCGTCGCCGAGCTATCCGAGAGGTCCGACTACTGGCTGGCGAAGCAGGGGCGCATCGACCGCCCGATGGTGCTGCGCGAGGGCGCCACGCACTACGAGCCGATCGATTGGGAAGAGGCGCTCGGGCTGGTGGCGAAGGAGCTCAGGGCGCTGGACTCGCCGGACGAGGCGGCGTTCTACACCTCCGGGCGCACGGCCAACGAGACGGCGTTCCTCTACCAGCTCTTCGTGCGGCACTTCGGCACCAACAACCTGCCGGACTGCAGCAACATGTGCCACGAGTCCAGCGGCAGCGCCCTCACCGACTCCATCGGGATCGGCAAGGGCACGGTGACGCTGGACGACGTGCACCACGCCGACCTGCTGATCAGCATCGGCCAGAACCCGGGATCGTGCCACCCGCGCATGCTCACCGCGCTCCAGCGGCTGAAGCGCAACGGCGGCAAGATCATCGCCATCAACCCCCTTCCCGAGACGGGGCTGAACCACTTCAAGCACCCGCAGGACCTCAAGCACCCCGGCCGCATCCTGAGCGTGCTGGTGGGCGACGGCACCCCCATCGCCGAGTTCTTTGTGCCGGTGCGCATCGCGGGCGACGTGGCGCTCCTGAAGGGCGTGCTCAAGGAGATGCTGGAGGAGGAGGTGCGGCGCCCGGGGACCGTCTTCGACCACGACTTCATCCGCACCCACACGCACGGCTACCAGGCGTTCGTCGAGGACCTGCGCGCCGAGAGCTGGGACCTGATCATCGAGCAGAGCGGGGTGGAGCGCGCGCAGATCCGCACCGTGGCGGAGGTGGTGATGCAACACGAGCGCATCATCGTGGCGTGGGCGATGGGGCTCACGCAGCAGCCGGACGCGGTGAGCGCCATCCAGGAGATCGTGAACCTGCTGCTTCTCAAGGGGAGCATCGGGAAAAAGGGCGCGGGCGCGCTCCCCGTGCGCGGCCACAGCAACGTGCAGGGCGACCGCACGGTGGGCATATGGGAGCGGATGCCGGACCGGTTCCTGGACGCCATCCAGCGGGAGTTCGGCTTCGACCCGCCGCGCCACCACGGCTACGACACCGTGGAGACCATCAAGGCGATGCACGCGGGGAAGGTGAAGGTGTTCTTTGGGATGGGCGGCAACTTCCTCTCCGCCGGGCCGGACACGGAGTACACCGCCGCGGCCATGCGCCGCTGCCGCCTGACGGCGCACGTCTCCATCAAGCTCAACCGCGGACACCTGGTTACCGGGAGGCAGGCGCTGATCCTTCCCACCATCGGCCGCGCCGAGCGCGACGTGCAGCTCACGGGCGAGCAGTTCGTGACCGCCGAGAACTCGATGGGCGTGGTGCGCACGTCGCGCGGCGTGCTGGACCCCGCGTCGCCGCACCTGAAAAGCGAGCCCACCATCATCGCGCTCCTGGCCACCGCCACGCTCGGCGCGCGCAACCAGGTGGAGTGGTACTCGCTGATCGCCGACTACGACCGCATCCGCGACCTGATCGAGCGGGTGATCCCCGGCTTCGACGGCTACAACCGCCGCCTGCGCGAGCACGGCGAGCTGACGCTCCCCAACCTCCCGCGCGACCGCCGCGAGTTCAGCACCACGACGGGGAAGGCCAACTTCACCGTGCACCGCATCCGGCCCGTCGAGCTGGAGCCAGGGCAGCTGGTGATGATGTCGATGCGCAGCCACGACCAGTTCAACACCACCATCTACGGCCTGGACGACCGATACCGCGGCATCTACAACGAGCGCCGCGTCGTGATGATGAATCCAGAGGACATCCGCGAGCTGGGTCTGAACGCGGGCGACGTGGTGGACCTGACGAGCCACTTCCGCGGGGAGGAACGGGTGGCGCGGCGCTTCATCGTGGTGAAGTACCCCATCCCCCGCCGCTGCGCCGCCACCTACTATCCCGAGACCAACGTCCTGGTCCCCATCGGCAGCGTCGCCGCGCGCAGCAACACCCCGACGTCCAAGTTCGTGATCATCACGGTGGCCCCCTCCCCCCAGCCCCCTCCCCCGCCTGCGGGGGCGCAGGGCGGGTGAGGGGGAGAACTCCGAACGCGGCGCGATTCATCGTCCCGCGATGCGCTCGCATACGATCTTGAAGACCCCTTCCTGGTTGGTGCGCCCGTCGTTCATGTGGCCCGCGAAGATGTTGGGGATGTTGCGCACCATCCGCTCGTTCAGATACGCCTGGTGCCGCAGCGTCACCCAGTGGAATGTGTCGCACCGGTAGACGCGCTCGTAGTACAGTGCGTTGTACTTCACCTCCCGCGCGCTCGGCCACTCCTCCTCCCCCGCGAACACCGCGCGAATCCACACGCGCTTCCCCCCGCCCTCCGCCGGCACGACGGTGGACGTATCCATGAACACGTTGTCGTCCTGGATCAGCACCCACTTGGCGGGGTCCATCGACTGCGCCGCGGCGGGCCTGGCCAGTACGCAGAGCGCGGCCGCGAGCGCGAGGAGGAGTCGGGGGATGGTCATGGGGCGGGAATGTTGAGGGGAGAACGCCGGAGGGGCCCGCTCGGCCCAATGTACACGCGGTGCAGCACGCGGAGAAGCGCGTTGCACGCTGCCCAACCCGTCTCCGCCACCCGCCTTTCACACCGATCCCGTAGGGGCGCGATTCATCGCGCCCGCCCTCTCCACCGCCCCGACCTCCGCCCTTCGCACCAACCCCGTAGGCGCAGACCTGCGTGTCTGCCCACCCTTGCCTCCCCCTCGACCCTCGCCGTATGCACCGTCACCTGTAGGGGCCGCCCCGCGTGGCTGCCCGTGCCCGCCACCGCCGCGACATTCGCCGGCCGCGCAACATTCGGCGGACCATCAGGCGTTCGGCGCGGCCAGCGGGCGGCGCAGGGCCGCGCGGGCGGCGTAGTAGCCGCACATGCCGTGGACGGCGCCGCCGGGAGGGGTGGAAGCGGAGCAGAGAAAGAGTCCGTCCACCGGCGTGGAGTACGGGTTGCGGCGAAAGGCCGGGCGGAAGAAGACCTGCCGCAGCGTCATGGCGCCCGCGCTGATGTCGCCGCCCACCAGGTTCGGGTTGTGGCGCTCCAGCGCGGAGGGCGGCATCACGCTGCGCGCGAGCACCACGTCGCGAAAGCCGGGGGCGAAGCGCTCGATCTGCGCCTCGATCGCCTCCGTCATGTCCACGTCGTTGCCGAAAGGGACGTGGCAGTACGCCCACGCGACGTGCTTCCCCTCCGGCGCGCGCGTCGGATCGAAGAGGGTGGGCTGCACCAGGAGGACGAACGGCTTCTCCGGGACTTCGCCGGCGAGCGGCGCGTGCTCGGAGGCGGCGATCTCGTCGAGGGTGCCGCCGAGGTGGACGGTGGCGGCGCGGCGGCACTCCGGGGAGCGCCAGGGGATCGGCTCGGAGAGGGCCCAATCCATCTTGAACGAGCCGGCGCCGTATTGGTAGCGCTCCAGCGCCCCTCGGTAGCGCGCCGGCAGCCGGTGCCCTGCGATGCGCAGCACCTGCCGCGGCGTCAGGTCCAGGAGGATCGTGCCGACCCCGCGCAGCTCGTCCACGTCGTCCACGGGCGCGCCGGTGACGATCTCGCCGCCCAGCGACCGGAAGTACGACGCCAGCGCGGCGGCGATGCTCCGCGACCCGCCGCGCGCGATCGGCCAACCCACCGCGTGCCCCGCCGCCGCCAGCGTCAACCCGAACGCCGCCGTGGGAGACTGCGTGAGCGGGACCATGGAGTGCGCCGCGTTCCCGGCAAAGAGCGCGCGGGCCCGGTCGCCACGGAAGGCGCGCTTCGCCAGGCCGTATGCGGGGCGCACGGCGGTGAGGCCGAAGCGGGCCAGGAGAAAGGGGTGGTCGGGGAACTCCAGCGGGCCCAGCACGTCCTCCGCCAGCGTCAGCCAGCGGTCCGTCCAGTGGCCGAGCAGCTTCTTCCACGCCCGCGCATCGGGGCCGAGCGTGGCACCGGTGGCCTCGATGGAGCGCTCCAGCATCGCCACGGAACCATCGTCGAACGGGTGCGCCAGGCAGGCGGGGGAGTGCACCCACTCCAGCCCGTGCTCCTCTAGCGGCAGCGTGCGGAAGAAGGGAGAGGAGAGCGCGAGCGGGTGCACGATGGAGCAGACGTCGTGCAGATAGCCGGGGAGCGTCAGCTCTTCCGTGCGCATCCCGCCGCCGATGGTGTCCGCCGCCTCGCGTACGACGACGGAGCGCCCCGCCCGCGCCAGCGCGATCGCAGCCGACAGCCCGTTGGGCCCCGAGCCCACCACCACCGCGTCCGGAACGCTCATAGGAGAGAAGAATAACGGAAGAAAAGCATCACACAGAGACACAGAGGGAAAGGCAAGGGCACAGAGAACCCCTTGTTCGTTCTTTCAGTTTCCTCCGTGGCTCTGTGTGAGGCCATCTGTTAGCCCGTGAGGGGGGTCGGGGGGGTGAGGGCCTCCGGCGCCCGCGCCAGCTGCACCACGAAGGTCGTGCCCTCGCCCACCACGCTCTCCACGGAGAGGGTGCCGTTCATCAGGCGGAGGAGCTCGCGGCTGATGGCGAGGCCCAGGCCCACGCCCTGGCGCGTCTCCGCGTCGGAGTTGCCGGCCTGGATGAACGGGCTGAAGATCGCCTCCATCCGCTCCGGCGGGATGCCGCGGCCGGTGTCGCTCACGCGGAGGGCGACGGTGCCGTCGGCGGGGACGCATTCGAGCACCACGCGGCCGCCCGAGTCGGTGAACTTGGCGGCGTTGGTCAGCAGGTTGAGGCACACCTGGATCAGCCGCTCGCCGTCGGCCAGCACGTGGAGGGCGGCGTCGGGCGCGCGCAGCTCCAGCGCCACGCCGCGCTTGGCGAAGAGCGGCTGTACCAGGGGACGCAGCTCCTCGATCGTCTCGCGCAGGGGGACCGCCGCGATCTCGATCTGCACCTGACCGGCTTCCAATCGCGCGAAGCTGAGGATGTCGTTAATCAGGGTAAGGAGGTGCTCCTGCGCGCGCACGATCCTCCCCATCGCCTCGCGCTGCAGCTCGGTGACGGGGCCCTGCACCCCCATCTCCACCAGCTGCGCGTAGCCGCCGATGGCGTTGAGGGGGGTGCGCAGGTCGTGCGACATGCGCGCCAGGAACTCGCTCTTGGCCCGGTTCGCCTCCTCGGCTGCGGCGCGGGCCTGGGCGGCGTCTTCAAAGAGGCGCGCGTTGTCGATGGCCACCGCCGCGCGCCGGGCCAGGTCCTCGGCCAGCGCCACCTGGGCGGGGGTGTAGGTGGAGCCCGGGACCGTGCGCAGGAGGCCGATGGCGCCCAGCACGTGGCCTCGGGCGGCGAGCGGCACGAATAGACCCGCCTGCGAGCGCAGAGCGCGGAAGACCTCCAGCTCCTCCGGCGTGCGGGCGATGGTCGTCAGGTGCTCGTCCGGCACCACGGCCACCTGGCGCACCTCGCCGGAGCGGATGGCGTCGGCCACGTAGCTGGTGGGGTGGTCGCGGGTGGGGCGGTAGTGCCGCTCCAGCGCGCGCACCAGCGGCTCCTTCTCCGGGTCCGCGTGGGCGGCCGCCACGCCGCGGTGCTCGCCGTTCTCCTGCGTGAGGTAGATGACGCAGTAGTCGCCCAGCACGGGCACGGCCAGCCGCGCCACCGCGCGCAGGGTGGCGTCCATGTCCAGCGAGTCGGCCAGCACGCGGCTCGCCTCGGCCAGGAAGCGGGTGCGCTCGGCGCTGGCGCGCAGCTCCTCCTGGGCGGCCTGCGTCTCCGTCTCGGCGCGCCTCAGCTCTACGGCGTAGCGCAGGGAGGCCGCCAGCCGCTCGGGGGTGATGCCGTCCTTGGGGAGGTAGTCCGCGGCGCCCGCCTTCATCAGCGCCACCGCCACCCGCTCGTCGCCCTGCCCGGTGAGCATCACCACCGGCGCGTCCACCCCGGCCGCGCGTATGGAGCGCAGCAGGGTGAGGCCGTTGCCGCCGGGGAGGTTGTAGTCCAGGAAGACGCAGTCGTACGCGCCGGCCACGGCCAGCGCCAGCGCCTGGGGGACGGCTTCGGCTTCGTCCACGGCCGCGTCCACCCCCGCGCGCGCGAGCGCACGGCGAATCGCCATCCGGTCCACCCGGTCGTCGTCCACCACAAGGATGCGCAGCCGCGGCTGCGCATCCCCGGTGGAGACGGCGGGCGGATCCAGTGGCTCGGTCACGGCATCTCCACGAGCGCCCAGTACTTGTTGAGGGAGGCCATCGTTTCGCAGAAGTTGCTGAAGGTGACGGGCTTCAGCAGGTAGCCCGCCACGTGGAGGTTGTACGCCTCCACCTTGTCGCGCTCCGCGTCGGAGGTGGTGAGCACCACCACGGGCGTGGGGCTCAGATCCGGGTCCGCGCGCAATTCGCGCAGGAACTCGATGCCGTTCATGCGCGGCATGTTCAGGTCGAGCAGAACCAGGCGCCGGGTGCGCGGCAGCTCGTCGCCGCGCAGCATCTCGAGCGCTTCAAGGCCGTTCCCCGCCACGAAGAGCGGGTTGGAGATGTTCCCCTTCTTGAAGGCGCGGCGGATGTTCATGACGTCCACCTCGTCGTCTTCCACCAGCAGGATGTTCAGCAGCTTGTCATTCATTCCCGGTGCTCTCCTCATGCGCCTGGGGCCACAGGAAGCGGAAGGTGCTCCCCGCTCCCTCTTCGGATTCCACCCACACCCGCCCGCCGCGGCTCTCCACCAGCTTCTTGACGATGGAAAGCCCGATCCCCGTTCCCTCAACCTTGTCGCGCGCTTCGAGCATCTGGAAGATCCCGAAGATGCGCTCGTGGTACTCCGGCGCAATCCCGGGGCCGTTGTCGATGACGGCGAACTCGCACATCCCCTCCTCCGACTCGCGCGACTCCACCCGCACCAGCGGCGCGTCGCCGCCCGCGTACTTCACCGCGTTGCCTATCAGGTTCATGAACACCTGCTGCAGCGGCAGCCGCTCGGTGTGCACCACGGGCATGCCGCCGGCCACCTCCACGCGCACCCCCTCCGGCGGGGCGATCAGCTCCACCACCTCCTCCACCAGCTCCGCCGTGTCCACCCGCACCGCGTTCTCCTTCATCCGCCCGGCGCGCGAGTACTGCAGGATCCCCTCGATCAGCCCCTCCATGCGGTGCACCCGGCCGCGCAGCAGCTCCATGTGCTCCCTGACCTCGGGGCTCACCTCGCCGCCCAGGTCTTCCTCGATCCAGGTGGAGATGTTGCTGATCCCCCGCAGCGGCGCCTTGAGGTCGTGGCTGGCGACGTAGGCGAACTGGTCCAGCTCGCGGTTGCTCGTCTCCAGGGCGCGCGCGATCCGCGCCAGCTCCTCGGCCTTGCGCTCCACCTCGCGGCGCGCGAGCACCTGGGTGGTCACGTCCACCGCATGCACCAGGATGTCGCGCCCCTGCGGCCCCTCTCCCGCCAGCGGGCGCCACACCATGTTCCAGAAGCTGTCCTCCACCACGCCGCTCCCCCAGCGCTCCAGCGGGATCCTCAGCTCCGCGTCCAGGTACGGCTCGCGAGTCTCGTACACGTGGTCGAGCAGCTCGATGACCCCGGTGCCGGCAAGCTCGGGGAACACTTCCGCGAACGGGCGGCCCAGGGCGCTCGGCTTCCCCACGATGCGCTCCCAGGTGGGGTTCACCATGGTTACGACGTGCTCCGGGCCGGTGTACAGCGCCATCACGGCCGGGGCCTCGGCGAAGATCTGCTCCAGCCGCGCGCGCCCGGTCTCCAGCTCGCCGATCAGCCGCTCGCGCTCCTCCTCGGCGCGGCGGCGCGCGGTTACGTCCTGCACCGTACCCAGGAAGCGCGCCGCCCGCCGCGCCGCGCCCGTGCCCTCGAAGAAGACGCGGCCCACGGCGCGCACCCAGCGCACGTCGCCATCCTTCCACACGACGCGGTACTCGGTGGAGAAGTCCCCCTGGCCGGCGGGGTCGAGCGCCCGCGCCACGGCCCGGTTGGCGGCCTCGCGGTCGTGCGGGTGCAGCCGCTCGGTGAAGTCGTCGAAGGTGACCTCGCCCTCCTCCGGAACGCCGAAGATGCGGCGGGTGCGCTGGTCCCAGCTGAGGGTGCTGCTCACCGTGTCCCAGTCGTAGATCCCCACGTCGGCCGCTTCCACGGCCAGGCGCAGCCGCTCCTCCAGCTGCTCCACCTCCTGCCGGGCGTGGACCTGGTCGGTCACGTCCACCGCGTGGATCAGGATGCCGCCCACGGAGCCGTCGGCTTCCGGGAGCGCCTGGAAGACGAAGTTGTAGAACCCCTGCTCCAGCTTACCCTCCCCCGTACGGTCCAGCAGGGCGGGGGTCTCGTTCCCCACCTGCGGCTCGCCCGTGGCGTACACCCCGTCCAGCATCGCGACGAAGCCCTGCTCCACAACCTCCGGGATCGCCTCACGGAGCGCCTTCCCCACCAGCTCGCGCCCGCCCATGAGCGAGATGTACGGCGCGTTCGCCATCTCGAAGACGTGGTCCGGCCCGCGCAGCACCGCGATCATCGCCGGCGCCTGCTGGAAGACGGTGCGCAGGCGCGCACGCTCCAGGTCCAGCTCTCGGATCAGGTTTTCGCGCTCCTCCTGGGCGCGGCGCTCCGCGTCCACGTCGTCCAGCACCACCAGCGCGCTGGTGAGGTCGCCCCGCGCGTCGCGCAGCGGCACGCCCGTGATCTGCACCCACGCGGGGGTGCCGTCGCCGCGCTGGTAGAGGTACTCGTCCGGCCCGGCGGCCTGGCCGGTGGCGAAGACGCGCGCCAGCGGAAACTCGTGCCCCTCCACCCGCCGGCCGTCGCGGTGGAAGGCCACCCAGCGGTCGTACTCCTCCACCCCCGCCGACTGCAGCACGGGGTGGCGCACGATCTCCTCCAGGCGGCGGTTCCCCATCACGATGCGACCGGTGGGTGCCTCTGCGATCAGGATGCCGACCGGCGCGTGGTCGATGATGGCCGCCAGGTGCGTCCGCTCGCGCGCCGTCTCCTCGTTGGCGCGCTGCAGCTCCTCGTTGGACACCTCCAGCTCCACCTGCACCTCTTCCATGCGCAGCGCCTGCAGCTGCAGCTCCTCCTTCTGCGCCTCCAGCTCGGCGGCCTGCTCCTCCATCATCCGCTGCGTTTCCACCTGCTCCGTCACGTCCACCCCGTGCACCAGGATCCCGCCGACGGAGCCGTCCGCCTCGGTGAGCGGCTGGTAGACGAAGTTGAGGTAGCGGGCCTCCGCCGCGGCGCCGGGGGTGCGCTGCAGCTCGATCTTCACCCCGTTGCCCACGAACGCTTCGTTGCTGCCGTACACCTGGTTCAGCAGATCCAGGAAGCCCTGCTCCGCGGCTTCGGGAATCGCCTCGCGCACCGGCTTTCCGATCACCTCGCGGTGCCCCACCAGCTGGGCGTAGATGGGGTTGGCCATCTCGAAGACGTGGTCCGGCCCGCGCACGGTGGCGATGAAGGCCGGCGCCTGCTCGAAGGCGCTGGCCAGCCGCGTCCGCTCGAACTCCAGCTCGGCCAGCAGCCGCTCGCGCGACTCCTCCACCCGCGCGCGGTCGATGGCCAGCGCGATCCCGTCCGCCACGGAAGCGAGCGCCCCCATCGTGCGCTCGGACAGCGTCTGGCGCGAGAACATCGCGATCACCCCGATCACGCGCCCCTCCACCATCAGCGGGTAGCCCGCGAAGGAGACCATCCCCTCGCGGCGCGCCCACTCCTTGTCGCCCACCCGCTCGTCGGTAAGGACGTCGTTGGTCAGGTGCGGCGCCGCCTCCTGCGCGATCTTGCCGATCTTGAAGGCGCCCACCGGCACACGGCCGTGCGGGCCGTCCAGGTGGGTGTACATTCCGGCGCTGGCCTGCAGCTCCAGCACCTGCTCCTCTTCGTTGAGCGTCCAGATGCGGGCGAAGGCGGCGTCGAGCTGCGCGGTGATCGCCTCCGCGCACCCCTGCAGCACCTGGCGCAGCGGGCCGCCGCGGGTGAGCGTGGTGCCGATCCGCGCCGTCAGCTCCGCTTCGCGGCCGCGGGCCTCCGCCTCGTGCTGCTCGTACCGCTCGGCGGTGATGTCGCGCGCCTCGATGATGGTGCCCACCGTCGCCCCGTCGCGGCGGATGGGCGAGGCCGTGAACGACACCGGGTACAGGTGCCCGTCCTTGTGGACGAAGACCTCCTCCCCCTGCTCCCGCATGTTCTGCGGAAAGGCCTGGTCGATGGGGCACTCTTCCAGCGGGTAGTGCGACCCATCCGGCCGGGTGTGGTGGATGTAGTAGTGCAGCTCCTTCCCCTGCAGCTCCTCCAGGCGGAAGCCGGTGAGCTCCTCGGCCGCGCGGTTCATGTACGTGCAGCGCTGGTGCTCGTCCATGATGAAGAGCGCCAGCGTCGCGTTCTCGGCCACCGTCTCCAGCTGCCGGCGGTACAGATCCGGGTCGCTGGCCGGGGCGTCGGCCATGCGCGGGTGCGGGGAAGTGCTTTCGGTCACTTCGATCTCGGGATGAGGGGTGGGTTGCGTCATCATCGGCCCGGGAGCGCGCGCCGCAGGCTCTCCACGATGCGGCCCGGGGTGAGCTCCGCCTTGTCGATGTAGTCGGCCGCGCCGCTCTCGCCGAGCTGGGCGGCCACGCGGTCGTCCTGCTGCCCGGTGAGCATCACCACGGGGATGTCGATTCCCGCCGCGCGCAGCCCGCGCAGAAAGGTGAGCCCGTCGCCGTCGGGAAGGTTGTAGTCCAGGAATACGCAGTCGAACGCCTCGGCCGTCAGCAGGTCGATGGCGGCGAGCACCGCGTCCGCCTCACCGACCTCCGGAGCCATGCCGGTCTGCGCCAGCGCGCGCCGCAGCGCCATGCGGTCCACTCCGTCGTCGTCCACCACAAGGATGCGCAGAGTGCGCCCGGCTACCTGGCCGGGCGTGCTCCCGTCTTCTTCGTCCCTCTTCGGCTTCACGGAACCACCACCCCCGGTTGTGCGTCACCTCACCGCGGCGTGCCAAGCGGAAGGCGGAGCCGCGCCCACCCTCGCGCCAGCCCCGCCGCCCGGCTATCCGCATGAAAGCCATCGGTCTACGCAATGTCCGTGCACGCCCCGCCATTGACGTTTCGTGCGCGGTGAGGGTACACTGCCCACCGCAGTGGACGCGCGGCACCGGCACTCTTTGTGGACGACCATGGAAGCGGACGGGAGCGGGGAGGGGGACGAGATCGGCGGCGTTCCCGTGGTGGCCGCGGTTCGGGAAGCGCTCTCCGGGGCGGACACCCTGGTGGAAGGCGTGCGCCGCGTGCTGGCCGAGATCGGGGAGTCGATGGGGTGGCTCTTCGGCGCGTGCTGGCACGTGGACGGAGGCGTGCTCTGCGTGCGGCAGACGTGGTGCGCGCGCGCGTACCGCAGCACCAGCTTCGAGGCGGACAGCCGCGCGCACGCCTTCCACCCCGGCGAGGGGCTCCCGGGGCGCGTGTGGGCCACGGGGCGGCCGGTGTGGGTGGAGGACGCGCTCGTAGAGAGAAACTTTCCCCGCCACGCCGCCGCCGCCCGCGAAGGACTGCGCGCGGCAGTCGCCTTCCCCGTGCACTTTGACGGCAAGGTGTACGGAGTGCTGGAGTTCTACACGGACTGGCTGCGCACGCCCACCCCGGCGCTCCTCCCCGTCTTCGAGCGGCTGGGCGAGGAGATCGGGCGGTTCATGAGCGGGCACGGTGCCGCCGCCGGCGGGGAATAGCCCGCACCCCTCGAGAGGAGAGCAGGCCGTGCACGGAATCGTGATGAACCAGTTCCGCCAGTACGTCACCGACCGCCTGGGCCGCGACGCCTGGTTCCCGCTCGCCGAGTCGGCGGGCGTCCCCCCGGAGAACCACCGGCTGGACGGCATCTACCCCGACGAGCAGATCGTCGCGCTGGTGCTGGCCGCCAGCCGCCTGACGGGGCGCCCGCTGAACGAATTGCTGGAGGATTTCGGGGTCTTCATCGCCCCCGCCCTGCTTCGCGTCTACGCACCGCTGATCGACCGGGATTGGCGCACGCTGGACGTGATCGAGCACACGGAGGAGACCATCCACACGGTGGTGCGCGCGCGCATGCCCGGCGCCGCGCCCCCCGCGCTCCTGGCCCGCCGCGTCTCCCCCACCGAGGTGCAGATCGACTACCGTTCCAAACGCGGCCTCTGCTCGCTGGCGGAGGGGATCGCGCGCGGCATGGCGCTCCACTTTGCCGAGGCGGTGGACGTGGACCAGCCCGAGTGCGTGCACCGTGGCGGCGAGCGCTGCCTGATCTCCGTGCGCCTGGTGGAGGGCGCGCGGGAGGCCTGAGCGGTGGTCCGGGGTGTGCAAGCGCGGTCCGGACCCCGCGGCGGGCGTTCCCACCCGCGCGCGGCCTCCCGAGCAGAACCGGAGTACCGATCTTGAGCATCCCGACGAACGAAGCCCCCCGCGCGGTGCACGATCCCGAGCGGGTCGCCGCGCTGCACCGCACCGGCCTCCTGGGCAGCGATGCCGAGGAGGCGTTCGACCGCATGACGCGCCTGGCGGTGAAGCTCCTGCGCGTCCCCGCCGCCTTCATCTCGCTGGTAGACTACGAGCGCGACTTCTACGTGAGCGCGCACGGCTTCGGCGAGCCGCTCGCCACCTCGCGCGAGCTGACCGGGCGCACCTTCTGCCACTACGCCATCGAATCCGACCAGCCGCTCGTCATCAACGACGCGCGCGCGGACCCGGTGTACAGCCTCGTCCCCACGGTGGAGTCGCTGGGCGTTGCGGCGTACGTGGGCGTCCCGCTGCCGGGCCCCGAGGGCCACATCCTGGGCTCCTTCTGCGCCATCGACCACTCGCCCCGGGCCTGGACCCCGGACGAGGTGGACATCCTGAGCGAGCTTGCGTCCTCCGCGCGCCGCGAGATCGAGCTGCGCCACCGCGCGCGCCACGCCGAGGAGCAGACCCTCCGCCTCCGCGAGCTCGCCTCCGAGCTGACTGCCCAGGTCGCCGAAAACCGCGCCCTCGCCGACGCCCTCCGCGAGGCCCGCGCGCCGGTGTAGGGTGCGTCATTCAGGAGCGGTGTTCCAGGAGCGGCGGGCCCGGAGCGGCGCAGTCGGGGCGGGGACGGAGAAGCGGGATGACAGGAGTGGGGAGGTAGATGCGCGACCTGGACCGGGTGTTCCGCGGATTAGCGGGGTCCCGCTTCCGGAGCCGGTTCCGGCTGGGGGCGGCGGACCGCGCGTACCTGGAGGCGAAGGGGCTTCCCACGATCCTGGTGCACGCGGCGGACTTCGTGGCCCGGCGCCTGGCCCCCGCGAACCCCGCCAGGGACGGCAAGCAGACCCCCTTTCGCGGCCACCCGGTCTTCGTGGCGCAGCATGCCACAGCCACCTGCTGCCGCGGCTGCCTCCAGAAGTGGCACGCCATCCCCGCCGGCCGCGAGCTCACGGCGGATGAGCAGGCGCACGTGGTGTTGGCGATCGAGCGGTGGCTGTCGGGCGAGTGAACTCGCTGCAACAAAGCACAAAGTCCGCCTTCGCGGACTCCGGGTCTGATGTTGCGTTTTTCGAGCCGGCTTTAGCCGCCTTCCCGTGGTTCCAGCCGGGGGCTTCAGCCCCCGGTGCCTTCGCCCCCGGCGCCTTCGCCCCCGCACCCGGCCCTCACACCGCGCACGACCCGTCGTCGCATCCGTCCGCGCCGGGTTGCGGAGCGGCGGCGGATTCGCGGGCGACGGTCTCGAAGGCCTGGAGGAACGCGGAGGCCGGCTGGGCGCCCTGCACACCATACCGTCCTTCGAAGACAAAGGTGGGAACGGCGGTGATGCCGAGCTGCCGCGCATCGCCGATCTCGCCCTTCACCTCCGCCAGCCCCTCATCCGACGCCAGGTACCCGCGCACCCGTTCGGCATCCATCCCCGCGGCGGCGGCGAGGCCGGTGAGGACCGCGGGGTCGCCGATGTCGGCGCCGCGGGCGAAGTGGGCCTCGAAGAGCTGCTCCGCCAGCGCGTGCTGCACCGGCGGGCCAAACTCGTGCTCGGCCAGGCGCAGGAGGCGGTGCGCGGCGAGCGTGTTGGCCGCCAGCGCCCGCTCGAAGTCCATCGTGATCCCCTCCCCGCGCGCCGCCTCGGCGACGTTGCCCGCCATCGAAGCCGCCCCCGGCCCGAACTTCTCCTTCAGCGCATCCAGGAGCGGCCGCGCCGTGGCGGGCGCCGCCGGATCGAGCTGGTACGGCCGATACACGACCTCCACCTCACCCGCCCCGGGAAACGCCGCCAGCGCCCTCTCGAACCGCCGCTTCCCGATGTAGCACCACGGGCACGCGACGTCGGAATAGATCTCGATCTTCATATGGTCTCCAGGGAAGGGAAGTGCTAAGTCCCAAGTGCTAAGTGCTAAGTGCTAAGTGCTAAGTGCCAAGTGCTAAGTGCTAAGTGCTAAGTGCTAAGTGCTAAGTGCTAAGTGCTAAGTGCTAAGTGGGAAGCGCACTCACGCACTCACGCACTGCCGTTCAGGACTTGGCACCTAGCACTTAGCACTTCTGTTCTTACGCCACCCGCAGAATCCTCTCCAGCGGCAGCCGGTGCTGCGGGAAGCCTTCCTCAGCGCCGCGTCCGATGGCGATCAGGGCCGGGATGCGGGCGTTCTCCGGCAGGTTCAGGAGCGCCTTGACGGCAGCGGGGTCAAAGCCTGCCATCGGCGAGGTCTGGTAGCCGCGCGCCTCGGCCGCCAGCAGGAGGTAGCCGAGGGCGATGTAGCCCTGGCCCTGCCCCCACGTCTCGCGCTCGTCCTCGCTCTGCTTCGCGAACATGTTGCGGACGGTGCGCTGCGTCGCCTCCTGCTGCTCGGGGCTCATCCCGGGGTGCACGATGGCGTCGAGGTTGTCCAGCGAGTCCTTCATGTCCGTGTAGAGGACGATGACGGCGGGCGCCGAGTGTACCTGGCGCTGGTTGAACGCGGCGGCCGCGAGCCGCTCCTTCAGCTCGGGCGTCTCCACGACGACGAAGCGCCAGGGCTGCACGTTGAACGCGGAAGGCGCCCGCCGCACCACGTCGAGGATCTCCTCCATGTCTTCGCGCGGGATGGGGACCGGCTCGTAGGCACGGATCGAGCGGCGCTGCTCCGCCGCCTCGCGGACGTTCAGGAAGTCGATGCTGGTGTTCATCATGGCTCTATCCCTTCAGGTGAACTTCGTTCTGCGTTTTGAGTATCAACTATACAAAAGGAAGTAGATTGCGTCAAGGAGTCCTTCTTGTCTATCGTAGAAGCCATGAATGCGCACACGCCGCTCTGCCCGCTATTCCATCGCGCCGTCGAGCTGGTCGGCCGGCGCTGGACGGGCGCCATCATCTTCGTCCTGCTTCGGGGGCGCACCCGCTTCGCCGGGCTGCGCGCCGCGATCCCGGACATCACGGACCGCATGCTCTCCGAGCGCCTGCGCGAGCTGGAGCAGGAGGGTGTGGTGGAGCGGTGCGTAATTCCAGACACGCCGGTGCGCGTGGAGTACGCGCTCACCGAAAAGGGCCGCGCGCTCGCCACCGCCGTGGATGCGCTGGGTGCGTGGGCGCACGAGTGGCTCGACCATCGAATCGAGCAGGCATCGTAAAAGCGTTTCACACAGAGACACAGAGGGTACGGAGAGAAGAACAGAAAAGGGGTTTCTCTGCGGCTTGTAGTTCCCTCTGCGCTCTCTGTGTGAGGATTTTCATGAAGACGCCCCCCGCGCTGTGCTGCGCGGGGGGCGTCTTCGTGGTGTGCCACAGAGGTCAGCGGCGCGTGGGCGGGACGAGCTCGTCCACCAGGCGCTGCACGCGGTACACGTTGCGGAGCGCTTCCAGGATGCCGGCCGAGTGCACCGAGATCGTGCGGTTCTGCGTCTCGTCGAAGATGAAGTTCCCCGGCAGCGACTGCAGGTTGCCGTCGAAGATCAGTCCCACCACCTCCGAGTTCCGGTTGATCATCGGCGAGCCGCTGTTGCCGCCGATGATGTCGTTGGTGGAGACGAAGTTGAACGGCGTCTCCAGCCGCAGGCCGGCCGGCGGCGTGTCCCAGCGCGGCGGAAGGTCGAAGTCGCTCGTCTTCTGGTCGAAGCCGTACGCGCGGTTGTAGAGACCGTAGAAGGTCGTCTTCCACGGCATGATCGTGCCGTTGGCCTCGTAACCCTTGACCACGCCATCCGCGATGCGCAGCGTGAAGGTGGCGTCGGGCGGTACGTCGGTGCCGTAGACCTCGTAGAAGGCGCGTCCCAGCAGGTTGCGCTGCGCCGTCTCGCGCACGTTGATGGCCGCCATCGCCCGCTGCCGCGCCACCACCACCGGCGCCACCTGCCGGGCGAGCGCGATCACCGGGTCGGTGGAGGCCTGCACCGCGGCGGCGCCCCCGGCCAGCAGCTGCCTGCGCGCCGTGGTGTCCGCCAGGGTGTACGACGAGACGATCTGCGTGGCGGCCTCGTCCGGCGAACGGCCGGCGAGCACCAGGCGCAGCACCGAGTCCTGCGGAACGTTGCGCTGGGCCACGCGCAGCAGCTCCGCCAGCTCGATCACCTGCTCGCCGCGCGACGCCGTGAGCGGGGCTCCGGCCGCACCGCGGAACTGCGCCTCGCCTCCTGCCGCGCGCACCACCGCCATCGCCTGGCCAAGCGGGCCCGAGTTGAGGTAGGCGTTGTAGAGGAGCCCGGGAGCCAGCGCGCGGCGCTCCGCCTGGAACGCCGTGATCGAGTCCCACGCGGCGCCGTAGCGGGCCGCGCGCGCGGGGTCGCCCTGCACGGCCGTGCGGAAGCGGCGCTCCCAGTCCACCTTGCGGGCGAAGAGGGCCGGGTCCAGCGCCCCCTGGCGGCGGCCGGTGATCGCCTTGATGGAGTTCTCGATGCTGAACACGTTGTCGCGCAGCTCCAGCCCCCGCGCCGGGTCCGCCTGGCCGATGCGCTGCAGGGAGGTGCGCTGCGCGTTCAGCACCGCGAGCTGCGCCGGCTGGGCGACGTCGCGGAGGTACTCGAGCTGCGCGTTCGTGAGCTGGCGCTGCGTCGTCCCCGGGTTGCCGACCACGAACACCGGGTCTCCCTCGCGGGCGCCGGCGGCGCTCCAGCGGAGGTAGTTGGCGGGGCGAAAGGGGCGCCCGTTCTCGTCGTACACCCGGTACAGCGCCATGTCCAGGTTGTAGCGCGGATAGTTGAAGTTGTCCGGGTCGCCGCCGAAGAAGGCGATCGCCTGCTCGGGCGCGAACACCAGGCGCACGTCGTCAAACCGCTTGTAGCCGTAGCGGCTGTAGCGGCCGCCGTTGTAGAATTCCACCACCTGGTAGCGCATGCGGTTGGCGGAGTCGGGCCGCTCCAGCTCGCGGCGCACCGCCATCTGCCGGGACTGGCGTTCTTCCTGCGTGCCCTCGCCCACGCTCGCGGCCACCCGCTCCGTCACGTCTTCGATGGAGACGAGCTGCTCCACGAACAGGTCTGGAACGCGGCGCTCCTCGGCGCGCGTGCGGGAGATGAAGCCGTTGGTGAGCAGGTTCTCGCCCGCGCGCTGCACCGGGTCCAGCGTGGGGACGCCGCAGTGGTGGTTGGTGAGCAGCAGCCCCTCCGGCGACACGAACGACGCCGAGCACCAGGTGGCGAAGCGCACCACCGAGAGCCGCACGTTGTCCAGCCACTGCTGCGTGGGGCGGAAGCCGTAGGTGCGCTGGAAGTGGTCCAGCGGCGGGAAGTCGAACGTCCACATCCGCCCCGTGTCGAACGGGCGCGCGCGGATGGTGTCGTACGACGACGCAGCCCGGGCCGCGGCGGGTGCGGCCTGAGCCGGCATCGGCTCGGCGGCGCGGGTCGGGGCCGTGACGGGCTCGTTGGACGTACGGGCCGTGCCGCACCCGGCCAGCACGGCGGCGAGCAGGAAGACGGTCGAACGCATCTGGGTCATCACACGGAAGTGGGGTTGCTGGGATCGCGGGAACACGCTGCGCGAGCCCTGACGCAAGGGGAGAGCCGGAAGAGTCTTTCGAAAAGAGAACCGGCACCGAATGTCCGCAAACGGTGACACGCATTGACCTCTCAGCGAAACACTCGTATATTCGCCATCTCCTTGCTGGACAACGATGTAGCCTCGCCTTTCCGGGTCTCTCCGGCACACCGGCGGCCCGCCTGTTCTGCGCGCGAAGGAGCTTATGCGGCATCGACGTATAGAGGACCGGGAGCTCAGCCTGGTGCTGGCCACGCCCACGGGGTTCATGGGCGGCGACTCGGAGCTGCACGTGGCTTCGCCGCTCGCCGCCACCGTGGTCACCGGCCGCCGCGTGCAGCAGCACCTGCAGCAGCTCGAGGAGGAACCGGCGCCCTGCGTGGAAGACCTCGAGCTGCTGGTGCTCCTCGAAGCCTCGGACGGCGAGGGCGTGCTGGTGGCGGGAAGCTCCGCGTGCCGGGTGCCGCGGGGCCTGGAAGAGGCGGAGCTTCGCGACCGTGTCACCTGGGGCACAGAGGCGCTGCGGCGCGAGCGCGCGCGCCTCGCCAAGCGCCAGCTCCTCCCCGACCAGCTCATCGCCTACTTCGAAGCGCTCAACGCCGCCGAGACCGAGGACGAGGTGCTCTGCGCCCTGGCCGAGCACGCGCTGCGCATCGTGGGCGGCCACCGCGCCGAGGGCCTCGCGCGCGACGGCGAGCGTGGGATGCTGCGCGCCCCGTGTGCGCCCAATGCGCGCCACGGCGAGCACCGCCTGTGCATCCTGTGGGACGAGGTGTTCGCCAAGCCCGGGCTTCTCGTGACGCTGGACGCGCGCGTGGACGGCCGGGTTCCCGCCGCCGCGCCCCTCTTCGAAAACCCGCAGACGGCGCTGGTGGCGCACGTCCCCGTGGGCGACGAGGCGGTGCTGGTGCTCACCGAGCGGCGCGACGAGCGCATCTTCGAGCCGCAGGACTGGGACATCCTCCGCGCCCTCGCCCTCCAGGCCGAGATGGCGATCCGCCGCGTGCGGCTGATCGAGAGCGTCCGCGGCCTGTCGCTGACCGACCCGCTGACGGGGCTCGCCAACCGCCGCCACATGGAAGTGGTGATGGAGCACGTGTGGGCGGGCGCCACGCGCGGCGAGGCGCTGGCGCTGGTGGCGCTGGACCTGGACGGTTTCAAGGAGGTCAACGACCAGAGCGGCCACGCCGCCGGCGACCGCCTCCTGCGCACCGTGGCCGAGGCGCTCCGCCGCGAGGCGCGCCGCTCCGACGTGGTGGTGCGTTACGGCGGCGACGAGTTCCTGGTGATCCTCCCCGGCGGCGACGGCGCCGGCGCCGAGGCGCTGGTGGAGCGCGTCCGCAAGCAGCTCGCCGGCCGCGTGGAGGTCAGCGCGGGGGTGGTGACGTACGACGGCAGCTTCGACTCAGCCGAGCAGATGATCCGCGAGGCGGACCGCCGCCTGTACGAGGCCAAGCGCCGCCGCGCCGCCCACCTGCACCCCGTCCGCGCCCGCGGCGGAGCCCGCCCCCCCGCGATCTGAGTTCGACGCACGCGAACACGGAAGAGGCGCGGAGGAAATCCTCCGCGCCTCTTCTGTATTCCGGTGTGCCGGGCGACTGAAGTCGCTGCAACAACAGCACGAAGTCCGCCTTCGCGGACTCCGGGTCCAATGCCGCGCTTCTCGAGCCGGCTTTAGCCGCCTTCCCGTCGTTCCAGCCGGGGGCTTCAGCCCCCGGCGTCCGACGCCGGTGTTCATCTCCCGGCGTCCGCCGCCGGTGTTCATCTCTCGGCGTCCCGTCTCCCGTTATTCGCGCGCCGGGTGTTCATCACCCCCCCGGCGCCACCGCGACAGCACCCCACCCCGCGGTCACGTCCTCGTGCAGCCGCTCGAAGCCGGGGAGCAGCCCGCACTCGGCGAAATCATCGTCGTCCTGGTCCTGCGCCTCGGGGGTATCCAGCACCGCGAGGAAGGCGTCCACGATCTCGGGGTCGAACTGGGTGCCGGAGCAGCGGCGGAGCTCCGCGCGGGCGTCGGATTCGGAGTATGCCTCCTTGTAGCTGCGGCGCGTGATCATGGCGCAGTACGCGTCCGCCACGGCCACGATGCGCGCCGGCATCGGGATCTCCTCGCCGCTCATCCCGTCCGGGTAGCCGCTCCCGTCGTAGTGCTCGTGGTGGTGCAGCACCACCTCCGCCACGTCGTGAAGGGCGGGGACGTTGCGCAGCAGGTCGTGGCCCACGCGCACGTGTGCCCTCATCAGCTGCACCTCCTCCGGGAGGAGCGGGCCCGGCTTGTTGAGGACGCCGTCGCTCACCCCGATCTTCCCCACGTCGTGCAGGAGGGCCCCGTAGCACACAAGGGCGCGCTCGTACTCGGAGAGGTCCAGCCGCGCGGCGATCAGGCGGGCGTAGCGCGAGGCCAGCTCGCAGTGGCCGTGGGTGTACGGGTCCTTGGCCTCCACAGCATCGGCCAGGATGGTGACGGTGTGCACGTAGGCGGTCTGCAGGGCGCGCTCCAGGTGCCGGTTCTTCACCGCCACGGCGGCCTGGTCGCCCACGCTGATGAGCGCCTCGATGTCGCGGTCGTCGAAGTCGCCGTCCGTCTTGTCCGCGGCGAGCACCACCCCGTCGAGGTTCGCGAGCAGCACCACCGGCGCCGCCACGCAGTTGCGGAAGCGGAGCCCCTCGCCGTTGTCGACGGCGAAGCGCTCCTCCGCCTCGGCCTCGTTGCACACGATGGTGTCCTTTTTGTCCAGCGCCTCGCGGCACAGCTCCGCCAGGACGGGCGGCGGCGGGCCGCCGACGATCGCGTCCACGTCGATCTCGGCGCGCACCCGCAGCGCCCCGTCCGGCCGGCGCGCGGTGACGTACATTCCGCGCGTGGCGCCGCTGATGGTGAGGCAGGCGCGCAGGATGAGCGTGGATACGTCGCCGCTGAAGAGGGCGCCGTGGATCTGCCTCATCGCCTCCTTGAGGCACTCCGCGCGCTGACGCTCCCGCTCGGCGTTCCATCGCTCGGCGTCCAGCTCCGCCTGCATGCGATGCGTGTGGCCGCGCGCCTCGTTCAGCGAATGGCGGAGGGTCTCGATCTCGCGCTCGTCCTCCGCCCTCTGCGCGTCGATGTCCCGGTACGCCTCCGCGGCGCCCTGGAGGTGCGCAATTACGGGATCGTCCGAGGAAGTGGGTGTTGGTTCGCTGGTCGCCATGTCGGTTCGCCGCCGGGTGCAGGATGTGTCCTCGAATGAGGCATTTCGTGTGCCGGACCTTCCTCGCTGCTCCCCCACAGGGTAACAGGTGAGCTGCACCCACCGCTGTCCGGAGAGCGCCGCGTCGGGCGCGGGGCGTGCGGGTTCAATCCCCGAACGACACGCGGGGACGGATCGGCTCCGTCCCCGCTACGTTTCGTTCCACCGGTGGTGCTCAGGCAGGCGTGGGCGTGGGTGGCCCGCCGCCTTCTCGCTCCCGCCGCATCTCGTCCACGTCCGCGGGGCTCCACTCCTTGAGCCGGTCGATCTCGGAGCGGATCTCGGGATACGTGGAGCGGGAGCACTCCAGGCGGCGCTCGCGGGCGGCGTAGGCCACGCCGCGGGCCTCGTCCCAGCGCCCGGAATCGGCGTAGGCGTGGATCAGCGCCTCGTACAGCACCGGGTGAGGGTACTTGTGGAGGAGCCGCTGTAGCTCCGGGATCGCGTCGCGGCGTGCCTGCGCGGTGGTGAAGTCCATCTCCATCACCTCGTCGGTCACCTCGGCGCGGCGGCGGAGGAGGTCCACCAGCTCGGGCGGATACGAGCGCTTGTCGTACTCGCCCAGGGAGCGCTGCTGCGGCGTCTCCTTGCCGAAGACGAGCCGGTTCAGGAACGAGTCGGTGCCCTCACCGCTCCCGGCGCTGTGGGTAATCCGCTGCTTGAGCCACTCGCGGATGCTCATGGATGCCTCGTTGGGGTGGAGAACGATGGGCGCCGGTGGAGCAAGGTGCGCGCCGGAAAAGCGCCTCACACAGAGACACGGAGGGCACGAAAAGAAAAGAAGAAGAGGTTCTCTGCGTCTTGTAGTTCCCTCTGTGCTCTCTGTGTGATGGTTTTTTCCCGTGCTTTACTCCATGTCCACCTGCCGCACGTCCAGCACCTCCGGCAGCTCCGAGAGCTGCTGCAGGACCTCGGCGGGGATGCGGCCGTCGACGGTGATGGCGGCGAGGGCCTCGCCGCCGACCTGCAGGCGCGCCTGGTGATACTCGGCGATGTTGACACCCGCCTCGCCGAGGAGGGTGCCCACGCGGCCGATGACGCCGGGGACGTCGCGGTTGCGCAGGACGACCAGGGTGCCGCGCGGCGCCACGTCCACGCGAAAGGCGCCGATGCGGATGATGCGCCCATGCGTCTCCCCAAGCACCGCCCCCGCCACCCGGATGATGCGGTCGCCCGCCTCCATCCGCAGCTCCACCTCCTCGCCCAGCTCGCCGCGCCCCGCCACGTGCGTCGATGCCGTCTCGATCCCCCGCTCCGTGGCGACGTGCTGCGCGTTCACCAGGTTGATGGCGCGGCGGTCCACCACGTCGCGCAGCGTGCCCTGCAGCGCGGAGAGGAGGAGCGGGCGCGGCGCCTGCTCGCCCCGCGGGCCCGTGTAGCGCAGCTCCAGCGCGCTCACGGCGCCGGGGAGGAGGGCGCGGCCCAGCCGTCCGAGGCGGTCCGAAAGCGCCAGGAGGGGACGCAGCTCGCCCCACCCGGAGCCGCCCACGCCGGCCGCGTTGATCGCCGCGCTCAGGTCGCCGGTGACCAGCGCGTCGCGGACGGCGGAGCACGCCTCGATGGAGACGCTGCGCTGGGCGTCGCTGGTGGATGCGCCCAGGTGCGGGGTCAGGATCAGGTTGGAGACGGCGCGCAGCGGGTGGTCGGCCGCCAGCGGCTCGCCGATGAACACGTCCAGCGCCGCCCCGGCGATGCGTCCCGATGTGAGCGCATCGGTGAGGGCATCCTCGGCCACAATGCCGCCGCGCGCCAGGTTCATCACGATCGCGCCGCGCCCCAGACGCGCCAGCTCCGGCGCGCCGATCAGCCCTACCGTTTCCGCGGTGAGAGGGGTGTGCACCGTCACCACGTCCGCGCGGTCCATGGCGTCGGAGAGGCGCTCCATTCGCTCCACCCCGAGCTCTTCGAAGCGCGCGGGCGGGACGAAGGGGTCGTAGGCGATCAGCGTCATCCCAAAGGCGCGGGCCCGGCGCGCCATCTCGCTCCCGATGCGCCCCAGGCCGATGATGGCCATCGTCCTCCCGCGCAGCTCGGAGCCGCCGAGGCGCGAGCGGTCCCAGCGGCCGCCGCGCATCGACTCCACGGCGATGTGGATGTTGCGGACGAGGGAGAGGAGGACGCCGAACGCCAGCTCCGCCACCGAGACGGTGTTCCCGCCGGGCGCGTTGATGACGGCGATTCCCAGCTCCGTCGCCGTCTGCAGGTCGATGTTGTCGACGCCCACGCCGGCGCGGCCGATCACCTTGAGCCGGTCGCCGGCCTGGAGGAGCTCGCGAGTGACGCGTGTGGCGCTGCGGCCGACGAACGCGTCGTACTCGCCGATCTCCGCGATCACCTCGGCCAGGGGACGTGTCGGCTTCTCGTGGACCTCGATGTCGGGATGCGAGCGGAGGTGGGCGAGCCCCTCCGGATCCACCTCGTCGGTCACCAGCACGCGGAAGCGCGTCATCGCAGCACCTCGTCGATCGCGTCCAGCAGCGCGTCCAGCTCTTCCACGGTGTGCTCTCCCATGTGCCCGATGCGGATGGTCGTATCCTTGAGCTTGCCGTATCCCCCGCCGATCGTCCACCCCGCCTTCGCCAGCCGCGCCACGATCTCCGGCGCGGCGACGGGGCCCTCGATCGCCAGGGTGGTGACGGTCGGCGAGCGGCAACCCTCGGGCGCAAAGGGGCGGATGCCGCGCTCTTCCGCCCAGGCCAGGGAGCGCTCGCGCATGGCGTCGTGGCGCGCGGCGCGGGCCTCGACGCCCTCCGCATCGATGCGCCGCGCCTGTTCCGCCAGCGCGTAGATCAGCGATAGGGCCGGGGTGGTGGGCGTCTGGTGCATGCGCCAGAAGCGGTCGTACTCCGGCAGGTCGAAGTAGTGGCCGCGCCCCGGGATCGTCTCCGCCCGCGCCATCATCCGCTCCGACGCCGCGCCGAACGCCAGCCCCGGCGGCAGCGCCAGCGCCTTCTGCGAACCGGTGAGGAGGAAGTCGAGTCCCCACGCGTCCATCTCCACCAGCGCCCCGGCCACGCTGGTGACGCCGTCCACCAGCAGGAGGATCTCGTCGCCCGTGTCGCGCTCGGCGGCCCGCACGGCCTCGGCGATCTCGCGTACGGGGTTGAGGACGCCGGTGGAGGTCTCGGAGTGGGCGACCGTGACCGCGTCGAAGCCGCCCGCGCGGAGGCGGCGGTGCACCTCGGCGGCGTCGTGGGCCTGGCCCCACTCCACTTCGTACGTCTCCACCTCGCGCCCGCAATCGGCCACCAGGTCGCGGAAGCGCTCGCTGAACGCCCCGTTGACGAGCGACAGCGCGCGGCGGCGCACCCCGTTGCGCACGGCGCCCTCCATCAGCCCGGTGGCCGAGGAGGAGGCGACGTACACCGGGCGCTCGGTGCGGAAGATGGCGCGGAGCACCGGATCGCAGCCGGCCAGGATCGCGGACATCCCGGACCCGCGGTGGCCGATCATGGGCTGCGTCATGGCGGCCAGCACGTCGGGGTGCACCTCGGTGGGTCCGGGAAGAAAGAAACGGCCGAACGCGGTCATTCGCTCGTTGAGACTGGGTGCGAGGGTTTCGGAGGCGGGAAGGTCGAGGGTGAGGCGGCGATCCGCAAGAGGAAAACGACGGAGAAAAGCCTCACACAGAGAACACAGAGAGAACTGCAAGCCACAGCGAAACACTTCCTGAACGAAGCGCCCCCCGGCAGCTGACCCCACGAGGAACTCTGGCGCGGAGTGAAGGAGAGGGACTTCTCCCGAGCAGCGCGATCCAACCCATGTTCGGTAAACCGTGCGTGGCGGTCGAAGGGCCATGCCGCCGAAGTGCAGTGTCGTGCAGCCGGCTCCCGTCGAGCGCCGGGTTCCGAACATGGGATGGTGCGGTGTACGCGGCAGAGTCCGTCTCCTTCACTACGCGCCACAGCGTCGGTGTTGGGGGCGCAGGCGTGGTGGGGGCGCTCCGTTCAGGAAATGGTGCTCTGGTGGCTCTGTGTCTCCTACGGTTGCCGCAGGAGCTGGTCGCCGTGCTCCAGCAGCGCGGCGAAGGGCGATGCGGCGAGGCGCGCGCGATCGGCGTCGTCCGCGGCCAGCGAGAGGACGGGGGCCAGGCTCGGGGCGCGCAGGACGAAGTCGGCGCCGGCGGCGACCGCGTCGCGGAAGGCGATTCCCATGTAGGCGGCGAAGGCATCGACCGCGGGGCGCGCCTCCAGGTCGGTGGCGCCGTCTCCCACCATCAGGGCGGGGCGGGGGAGGGCCCACGCGCGCAGCACCGCCTCCTTCCCCCCGCTGCGCGCCAGCGGCGAAGCGTCATCGAACCCGGCGTATTCGCCCGCAGCGTCGAAGCGGATCGCGACCGCGCGCACGTCATCCTCCGCGATCCCAAGCTCGGCCGCCACCGCCAGCACAGCGGGGAGGAGGCCGCCTGAGACGACGCGCACCGTCTTGCCAAGATAGCGCAGCGCGGCCACCGTCTCGCGCGCGTCGGGCACCAGCGCGGCCACGTAGTCGCGGCCTAGCGACTCCACCTGTGCGCGCGTCGGGCGGATGATGTCGAGCCGGCGTCCGTACACCTCCTCCAGCGCGAGACTGCCCTCCATCGCGCGCTCGGTCAGCGTGCGGATCTCCTCCGCGTGCGGGCCGGCGAGCTCGTCGATCCCCTCCACGCGGGCCAGCGTGGAGTCGCAGTCGAACACGATGCTGGCGAAGCTCACGCGCCCTGGAAGCCCGCGGGCACCGAGAGGGAGAAGACGGAGCCCTGTCCGGGCGAGGAGCGCACGCCGATGTCTCCGCCCAGCCGCCGCGCGAGCTGCCGCGAGAGCGCCAGGCCGATCCCGGTGCCGCCGTAGCGCCGCGTGGGCGAGCCGTCCACCTGGCGGAACTCGTCGAAGATACGCTCCAGCTGCGCCGCGTCGATCCCGATCCCCGTGTCCTCCACCTCCCACACCACGCGGTTGCGCGTGCCGCCACCGGCCTGCGCCTCCTCCGTCCACGGCGAGCCGGCCACCATCCGCACCCGCAGCGTCACCCTGCCGGACGGGGTGAACTTGAAGGCGTTGGAGACCAGGTGCCGCAGGATGCGCAGCACCAGCGACGGATCGGTGCGCACCGGAACGGACACGTCGGGGACGTCGTAGATCACCTCCACCCCTGCGGCGGGATCGGGCGAGACGTTCCCCTGGATGCCGTGCAGGAGCGCCACCGCGTCGGTCGTCTCCGCCTGCACCGGGAGCCGGCCGAGCTGGAGGTGCGTCAGGTCGAGGAGGTCGTTGATCAGCTCCAGCAGCTCGGTGCCAGACTCCTCGATCTTGTCCACCGAGGTACGCTGCTCCTCGCACAGCTCGCCGCCGATCCCCTCGCGCAGGAGGTAGGTGTAGCCCAGGATGGCGGTGAGCGGGGTGCGCAGCTCGTGGGAGATGTTGGCCATGAACTCGCCCTTGAGCCGCCGCGCCTCCTCCGCCTCGCGGTAGCGCGCCTCCAGCTCCACGTTCTGCTGGCGCAGGCGGCGGTTGGCGTCGGTGAGGTCGGCGATCAGGTGCGCCTTCTCCGCCGTGGCCGAGAGCTGGTCCGCCACCAGCCGCAGCAGCGAGCGGTCCGTCTCGCGCAGCGTGTCCGAGGTGCGGAAGTAGAAGGTGATCGCCCCCTCCGGCGCGTCGCCGGTGACCAGCGGCAGGGAGACGGAGGCGGTGAAGTCCAGCTCCCGCGCCACCTCCCACCAGTCCTCCAGGAGCGGGTCGCTGTGGACGTCGAACACCTCCACCACGCGGTTCTCGGCCACGGCCCGCCCGGTGGGGCCGTTCCCCACCCGCACGCGGAGCTGGTCCAGGTGCTCGGCGTACCGTGCGGGCCAGTTCCACTGCGCGGCAAGGCGCAGCTCGTCGGGCGTGTCGCGCACGAAGACGCTGGCGAAGGCGGCGCCCACCAGCGGCGATACGCGCTCCAGCGCCAGCTCGTACACCTCGTCCGGCGAGCTCGCCGTAAGGAAGGCGTGGGCGATGTCGTACGCCGCCTGCAGCTCCCGCGGGGAGGCTTCCCCCACCGGGATTGGCGTGGCGACTGGGGATTCGGGCACGGGAATCTCTCTTGACGTGGACGGAGCGGGGTCCTACTCTTGGGGCCGTCCGGCGCCGGAGACCAGCGCGCCGGTTCTCACCTCAATCACAGGAGCTCCCGGGTGAACAAGTCCGAAATGATCCAGCAGCTGAGCAGCCGCGCCGACATCCCGCGTACCGAAGCGACCAAGGTGGTCGACGCGCTCTTCTCGGTGGAGGACGGGATCATCACCGAGGCGCTGCGGAACAGGGAGAAGATCACCATCACCGGGTTCGGCAGCTTCGAGACCAAGAAGCGCGAGGCCCGCACGGGCCGCAACCCGCGCACCGGCAAGGAGATCCAGATCGCCGCCTCCACCAGCGCGGCCTTCCGCGCGGGGAAGGGGCTCAAGGATCGCCTCCTGGGCACCTGAGCCCAACCCGGACCGCGTTGCGGAGAGCCACGGCAGGGTGCCGTGGCTCTCGTCGTTTCCGCGCCGGAGCTCCCCCTCGTGCCCCGTAAGCCGCCTCGCGGAGAGCGCCACGCCCCGCGGTGGGGCTCGCTCCACCCGCTCCTGGACCTGCACGGCCTCACTGGAGACGCCGCGCGCCTGCGCGCCGACGCCTGGCTCCGCGCGCGCCACGCCGACCGCGTGCGCACCGTCGTGGTGATCACCGGCCGCGGCAACCGCTCCCCCGGCCCGCCCGTGCTCCTGGGCGAGGTGGAGCACCTGCTGGCGGAGCTGCGCGGGAGCGTGGTGGAGGGCTTCGCGCTCCTCCCCGGAGGCGGCGGCTTCCAGGTGGAGCTCACCCGCCCGGCCCCCCCGCCGCGCACCCTGGCCGAAGAGCGCGTGGCGAAACGGCTGCGCGGCTCCTCCCCCGAGCTGCTGCGCCGCGCGGAGGAAGCGCTCTGGGAGCTGGGGATCGCGCCAACACCGGCGCTGCTCGACGCGGAGATCCAACGGCTGTCGCGGGAGGAGTCACGGGGCGGAACGGAGGGCGAAGATTAGTGTGGCGCGGGGGTTGAGCGCAAGGCGGGCCCTCACCCCCGCTCGTTCCTCGGCGGAACCCGCAGGCCCCCTCCCCCCAACCCCCTCCCCCGCCTGCGGGGGCGCAGGGCGGGGGAGGGGGAGAACTGCGGCCCGGGTTGCACCGATTTGGTAGGGGCGCGATTCATCGCGCCCGCCCTCGCCCCCATTTCAACCGCCGCCCTTCGCACCGTCGCCGGTAGGGGCAGACCTGCGTGTCTGCCCACCCTTGCCCCCGCCGCGACCCCTGCCTTTCGCACCGTTACCGGTACGGGCCGCCCCGCGTGGCTACCCGTGCCCGCCTCTGCGCCGCCGCCTGCCGCCCCGCACCAACGCACGCGAAACGCCCCTCCCCCAGGTAGTTATTGGGGGAGGGGCCGCGAGGTGACGAGCGGGGGAGGGGGCCCGCGCCCTACTCGTCCCGCCCCGGCCTACGGTTCGGCGGGCGGCGGAAACCGCCCTCGGCGCCACCGTCGCGCGGGGGGCCGCCTTCGCGGCGCGGGCCGCGGTCCTCGCGGCGGGGACCGAAGCCCCCCTGGCGCGGCGGACCGCCGGCGCCGCGCGGGCCGGCGCCCCCCGCCTTGCGCGTGCTCCCGCGATCGTGGTCCGCGCGCACCGAGCGGCCCTTGATGGTGGTGCCGTTGAGCGCCGCGATCACCCGCTCCGCCAGCTCAGCGGGGACCTCGACGATGGAAAAGGTGTCGCGGATGTCCACCTTGCCGATCTGCGTGCCGGGGATGTCCGTCTCGCCCGCGATGGTGCCCACCAGGTCGCCCGCGCGCACGCCGTCGCGCTCGCCGATGCTGACGAAGAGGCGCGCGTAGGCCGCGACCGCGCTGCCAGCCGTGCTGCGCTCGGGAGCGGCTGCGGCGGGACGGGCACGCGGGGCGTCGCGGGTGACCGCGGGCGCCGCCTGCTCGGCGGGGGGAGCCTTGCGCCGCAGCAGCGCGGCCACGGCGGCGGCGACCTCGGCGGGAGTGAAGTCCTCGAAGAGCGGCTCCAGCACCAGCATCTGCGCGGAGATGTCCTCGTCGCGGATGGCGCGGCGGATGGTGTCGCGGAAGGCCCGCACGTCGTCGCGCCCCGCGGGTTCCTCGCCGCTGATCCCGGCCGGGTGCGGCTCCAGGAGGGCACGCTGGGCGATCTGCCGCAGGTGCGCCAGCTCGCGCGGCAGGAGGAGGACGAACCCCGTCATCTCCCCGCCGTGCAGCGCGCGCAGCGTCGCCTCGTCGGCGGGAACGTCGAAGGAGATCACGGTCGCCGGGTTGCCGCCCAGCGTCGCGGTGATCTCTTCCGGGCCGGCGCCCGAGGAGAGGACCGCCACGTCCACGTCGTCGTCGCCCGCCTCGCCCGCGATGAAGCCGCGCAACGCGAGCGCCTCCGCCACCTGCGCGGCGCGCTCCTCGCTGCGGCACACCAGCACCGGGGGCGCATCGCCGTCGCGGTCGCCGCCCAGCAGGCGGGCCACCGTCTCCAGCTTCTCGCGCTCGGAGACGATCACGTAGCCGAAGACGCCTGTCGCGCTCTGCGGCTCCACCGAGGCGGGATCGGCGGGGGTGGGCGGGTAGCGGAGGGCGCGCTTGATGCGCCGGTCGATCATGTCCTCCACGCCCGGCGTCATGTCGGCGCTGAAAAGGACGCGCTGGGCGGCGCGCGGGGCGTGGTCGAAGAGCGTCTCCGCCGCTTCCCACCCGCCCATCGCCTCGATCTCCGACGCGCCGTCCACCACGATCGCCTCCAGCGACTCCAGCTTGACGCCGGAGGTGCGCACCGCCTCCAGCACTTCGGCCGGCGTGGCGACCAGGATGTCCGCCTCGCCCGCGGCGGTGCCCCACCCGCGGCCCGACGCGGTCACCGTGAGACCCACCGCCTGCGCCAGCGGCACCAGCTCCAGGGTGGCGCGCTCCGCGTGCTCCGGCGTGGCGGCCAGCACCAGGACGCGCGTGCCGGTGGTCTCTTCGGCCTCGTCCCCGGCCTCGTCGTCCGCCTCCTCGCGCGCTTCGATGCGGTCCAGCACGCCCAGCCCGTAGGCCAGCGTCTTGCCGGCGCCGCTCCCGGCGCGCGCCACCAGGTTCCCCTCGCGCCGCAGCACGGGGATGGCGGCCTGCTGGAGGGCGGTGGGGCGCTCGAAGCCGCCTTCCTCCAGCGCCGCGAGGAGCGGCTCGCGAAGCCCGAGGTCGTTGAACGAAGCCATATCTAGCAATCCGGTGGGTGTCAGAAAGTGTAAAAAGCCGCGAAAGATAGCCCCTCGCAAAGAGTTTGCCTACCGCGAGGCGTTGACGCGCCACGGCTCCAGCCGGTATGCTCCGCACCTTCCATCCACCCCCCGCACCCGACGATGCCCGATCCGCGCCCTCCCGACGACGCCCCGCCGCTGGCAGGGCTCCGCGTGCTGGACCTGAGCCGCGTCCTTGCCGGCCCGCTCTGCACCATGGTGCTGGGCGACCTGGGCGCGGACGTCATCAAAGTGGAGCGCCCCGGCTCCGGCGACGACACGCGCCAGTGGGGGCCGCCCTGGGCCGGCGACGAGTCCGCGTACTTCCTCTGCGTCAACCGCAACAAGCGCTCGGTGGCGGCGGATCTGAAGAGCGAGGCGGGGCAGGCGCTCGTCCGCCGCCTGGCCCGCGGCGCGGACGTGGTGGTGGAGAACTTCGCGCCGGGGATGCTGGAGGGGTGGGGCCTCGGCTACGACGAGCTCGCGCGTGAAAACCCCCGCCTCGTCTTCTGCTCCATCACCGGATACGGGAGCGACGGGCCGGAGGCGGGGCGCCCCGGCTACGACTTCGCAGTGCAGGCGCGCGCCGGGTGGATGGCCGTCACCGGCGAGCCGGAGGGCTCGCCCGCCAAGGTGGGCGTGGCGGTGGTGGACGTGCTGACGGGGCAGAACGCGGCCGTCGCCGTGCTCGCCGCCCTGCGCGAGCGCGACCGCAGCGGGCGCGGGCAGCGGGTGGAGGTGTCGCTCTGGGATTCGGCGCTGGCGGGGCTGGTGAACGTGACGCAGGCCGCGCTCGTCACCGGGCGCGAGCCGCGGCGCTACGGGAACGCGCACGCCACCATCGTCCCCTACCAGGCCTTCGATGCGGCGGACCGCGCCTTCGTGGTGGCGGTCGGCAACGATGCGCAGTGGCGCCGCCTGTGCGCCGCCATCGGCGCCGGCGCGCTGGGCGCCGATCCGCGCTTCGCCACCAACCCCGGCCGCGTGGAACACCGCGATGCCGTCACCGGAGCCCTGGCAGAGCTCTTTCGCACCGCGCCCGCCGATCACTGGCTGGCGCGCATGGAGGAGGCCGGCGTCCCCTGCGCCCCCGTGCAGACCGTCGGCGAAGCGCTTCGCGACCCAGCCCTCACCGAACGCGACGGGGTGTGGTGGATGGAAGGGGACTCGTTCGGCCGCGTCGCCACCATCGCATCGCCCCTGCGCTTCGACCGCACGCCCGCCGCGCTTCGCCACCCTGCCCCCGCGCTGGGCGAGCACACGGCGCAGATCGAGGCGCTCGGCTGGGGGGACGACACGTGACCCGAAGCGCCCCGGCCTCGTCTCCCGTGAAACACCAGAACCGGAGTCGCATCTTGAGCTTACGTCGCATCGCCGCCGCCGCCGCGGCAGTGTGCCTCGCCGCGCCTTCCCGTGCGGACGCGCAGGCGGTCGCCGGGCCGGCGGTGTCGCTGAGCGCCGGCTCGCGCGTGTACGAGGGCGGCGCGGGCCTGGCGCTCGCCGCCGCACTGCGCGCCGAGTACCCGGTCTCGCCCTTCTTCCTGATCGAGGCCGCCGGCTCCGTCGCGAACCGGGTGGAGGGCATATTCGGCTCGACGACCTCCGTGTTGGAGCTGCAGGCCCAGGCGCAGCTCCCGGGTGGACCCGTGGTGCCGTACGTGGGCGCGGGCGCCGGCTTCGCGCGCTTCCGCGAGCGCGCGGCAGGCTTTGCGCGGGAAGGCGCGGTGCTCTCGGTAGGCGGCGGCGCGCGCATCGGCATCCGGCGCCAGCTCGGCCTCGTCGCCGACGCCCGCCTCCGCGTTGACGCCGGCGGCGATGCGGAGGCGCATGGGGACGTGACGGTGGGGGTGCGGTACCGGTTCCGGTAGGGGCCCTCTCCCCCCGGCCCCCTCCCCCGCCTGCGGGGGCGCAGGGCGGGGGAGGGGGAGAACACCGTGCGGGCTGCGCAGATCCGTAGGGGCGCGATTCATCGCGCCCGTGTCACGGGCTGAACCGCATCCCGCCGCACCCGAGACCGCTTCAGCGGTCTTCCCGTGGTTCCAGCCGGGGGATTCATCCCCCGGTGTGGCGAGGTCCCAATCCTCCCCCCCGCACCGCTCCCGCCCCCGAACCCGCGAAGGCAGGTTTCCCGCGGTTGTTGCAGCGGTTTCAACCGCCGGCCATCGAGGATGCACCACCCTCACACCCCGCAGCAGCTCTCCCCCTCGTTGAGCTACCGGGTCTTCAAAGGCCCGGCAACCTTGTAATGACTGAGGATGATGCCGGCCGGCATCGCTTTCGTGCTGACGAGCTCGAAGGTGCGTGCCGGTGTTCCCTCCGCAAAGAAGCGCTTTCCCGTGCCCAGCAGGACCGGATAGACGATCAGCAGGACTTCATCCGCGAGCCCGTATTCGAGAATCGTCGATGTCAGCGTGGAGCTGCCCGAGAGGACGAGGTCCGGGCCGTCCTGCGACATGATGCGGCGAACGCTCTCGACGAGGTCCGGTCCAACGCCCTCGAACGGGCCCCACTCAAGGCTCCCCGGACGGTGGGTGGCGACGTACTTGGTTGCCCCGTTGAGGCGCTCCGCGAAGGGACTACTCGGCGCCGCTGGCCAGTAGCCCGACCAGCTGTCGTAGGTGCGCCGGCCAAGCAGCAGATCGAAGCGCTCGCCGTGCGCGGAGAGCAGTTCGTCGCGGCCGGCGGGGGTGCGGTAGGGCGCGGTCCAGTCGGCGTAGGGGAAGCCGCCATCATCGCCGGAGACCTGGATCACCCCGTCCAGCGAGATGTGCTCGATGATCCTGAGCTTCCTCATTCGCGTCGCCCCGCCTCGAACAGCTGGCCGCAGAGGCCGTGCCCTTCGTTCATCCCGATCATACCGGCCGTGGTCATGCTCATCGGGGTGCCTCCCGTGGGTGGACGTGCCCTCTTTCTACAGGAGCGACGAACGGGATGGCGCGGAATCGACAGGTCAGCCCGCGCAGGCGGGTTCGGCACAATGGTGGCGGGGCTCGGCGGGGGTGCACGCGTTGGCGCGCGCGTTCCACGCATCGCGCAGCTCGCCTGAGAATGCGCGGAGCAGGTACTCCGTCTTCGGCGCCACCGGGCACGCCGCGGCCGCGCAGGCCACGCGGATGCTTTCGCCGCGCCAGGGGTCCGCTTCCACCGTGGCCGCGCCGCCGCAGAAAGGGCAGGGGAGAAGGGGGCCGATTGGCTGCCGCAATGGGTGGACTGTGCTTTCTATCACGTAGCCCTTCCTTCAGCAGGGGTTCAGGCGCTGGTCGTCGATTGGATGTTTGTCGGCGAGGCGGGCCATCGACGCGCCCTCGCCGCCGCACATCGTCACCGCGTTGAGGAGGGTGAGCTGCGTCGCCTGGATGCCGAGGGGGCGCAGCGCGTCGCCGTACATCCTCGTCAGCGCCCGCGAGACGCGCCGCGCCCGGAAGCAGAGGCAGTCGGCGGCCATCACGCGGGCGGCATCGTGCGGGTGAAGGAGCCCGGCCCGTGCGGGCTCCCTCAGGATGACAAGAACATGCATATGCACCTTTCCTCCTGCGGCACAAGCGCGTCGCTGCTACGAGGCGCCTTCCGCGCAGGCGCGGGCGCGCTCCAGCAGGAAGGTGCGCTCGCGCATGTTCTGCGTGAGGGTGGCCGCGCGCGAGAACTCTTCGCGGGCTTCCTCCAGGCGGCCGAGCTTCGCCAGGAAGTCGCCGCGCACGCTGGGGAGAAGGTGGTAGCCGCGCATCGACGGCTCCGAAGTCAGCTCGTCCACCACCTCCAGTCCCGCCGCGGGCCCGAACGCCATCGACAGCGCGACCGCCCGGTTCAGCTCCACCACGGGCGAAGGCGCGAGCTGCGCCAGGGCGTCGTAGAGCGCCGCGATGCGTACCCACTCGGTCTCCTCCGGCGTGCGCGCCCGCGCATGGCACGCGGCGATGGCGGCCTGCAGCGCGTATGGCCCCAGCGCGCCGCCCAGCGCCTCCGCCCGGGCCAGCGCCGCCAGCCCGCGCCCGATCAGCAGGTGGTCCCAGCGCGAGCGGTCCTGCTCCAGCAGCAGCACGGGCTCGCCCGACGGCCCCACGCGCGCCGCCAGCCGCGACGCCTGGATCTCCATCAGCGCCACCAGCCCGTGCACCTCCGGCTCGTCCGGCGCCAGCCCGGCCAGGATGCGCCCCAGCCGCAGCGCGTCCTCGCACAGCGCCGGCCTCACCCAGTCGTCGCCGGCGGTGGCGGAATATCCTTCGTTGAAGATCAGGTAGATCACCCCGAGCACGGACGCGCGCCGCTCCGCCAGCTCGGCGCCGCGAGGCACCTCAAAGGGGACGCGCGCCTCGGTCAGCGTCCGCTTGGCCCGCACGATCCGCTGCGCGACGGTGGACACGGGGACGAGGAAGGCGCGCGCGATCTCCTCCGTCGTGAGCCCGCCCAGCATGCGCAGCGTGAGCGCGACCCGCGCCTCCATGGTGAGGACGGGGTGGCAGCAGGTGAAGACGAGCCGCAGGAGGTCGTCGCCGATGGGGTCGTCGATCGCCTCGTCCAGGTCGGGCACGGCCGCGTCGAGCTGCGCCTCGATCTCGTGCGCGATCTGGCCTTCCTTGCGCTCGTGCAGCGTGCGCTTGCGCAGCAGGTCGATGGCGCGGCGCTTGGCGGTCGCCATCAGCCAGGCGCCCGGGTTCTCGGGCACGCCGGACTCCGGCCAGCGCTCCAGTGCGGCCACCAGCGCGTCCTGCGCCAGGTCTTCGGCCAGGCCCACGTCGCGCACCATGCGCGCGAGCCCCGCGATCAGCCGCGCGGACTCGATTCTCCAGACCGCGTCGATGGCGCGGTGCGTATCGGCGACGCTCACGGCGAAGTCGATCACACGATCACTTCGCGGACCTCGGATGTCCCCTCGCCCGCCACGCCGAGGAACTGTCCCGCGAGCTGGACCGCGTCGTCCATCGACGGCACCTCCACCAGCGCAAAGCCCGCCACCAGCTCCTTGGCCTCGGCGAAGGGGCCATCCGTCACGTTCAGCTTGCCGCCCGAGAGCCGTACGCGCGCGCCCCTCTCGCTCGGATGCAGCCCCTCGGTCGCGAGCAGCACGCCCTTTTCCTTGAGCTCCTGCATGAACACCCCCATCTGCGCCAGGTCCTTGCACGCGGGGATGCCCTCGAAGTCCTTTTCGGTCTTGAACATGATCATGTAGCGCATGGCTCGGTCGCTTCCGGTGAGGCGGGTGTGGAGTGGGAGACTCCGCGCACGATTGCGAGCGACGGTTCCTTTCGCAAGGGCGGCAAGGGGCCTCACACAGAGACACAGAGGGCACGGAAAGAAGAAAAGAAAAGGGTTCTCTGCGCCTTGTGGTTCCCTCTGTGCTCTCTGTGTGAGGCTACTCCGCCGCCCGCAGCGGAACCAGCGCGCGGAGCCTCGCGTCGCGCAGGTAGAGCCCGCCCCAGATCATCGCGGCGATGTAGATGGGGAAGAGGGTGTGGCTGAAGAGCGGGTTGCCGACGCGCACGTGCGTGGCGATCGCGCCGCCCAGGTACCCGGTCAGCAGGATCGCGCCGAGGACCGCGGTGCGCGGGATCGCGTAGAGCGCCACGCACGCCAGCAGGATGATGCCGATGCCGACGCCTGCGTCCGGGGAGTAGCCGAGCTGCGCCATCGCCTCCCTCACCGGCGCGACGTTCATCACCTTGCTGGCGCCGTCGAAGGTCAGAAAAAGGATGGGGATCGCGGTCAGCACCCGAGCAGTCCAGAGCCGCGATGCGGGGATGGGCAGCGAGTTGGTGCGCGGGGCTGCGGTGCCGATTGCCTGGGTAGTCATGGGAGCATCTCTCGATTGAAGGGGGATGGTTGGTGGCGATCAGAGCTGCGCGGCGTCGAAATCCGCCATCTCGAACACCTGGCGGATCTCGATCTCGCCCTCGCTTCCGGGCGTGGGGTTGGGGCAGCGCCGGGCCCACTCCACCGCCTCGTCCCTGGACTTCGCCTGGATCAGCCAGAACCCCGCGACGAGTTCCTTCGCCTCCGCGAACGGGCCGTCCACCACGGTGCGCCCCCCCTCCGTGAAGCGGACGCGCGCGCCTCGCGAAGTGGGGTGCAGCCCCTCCGCGGCGAGCAGGACGCCGGCCTTCGCCAGCTCCTCGTTGTACTTCCCCATCGCGGCGAGCAGATCCTCGCCGGGCAGCACGCCCGCCTCTGTGTCGCGGCTGGCCTTCACCATCATCATGAATCGCATCGTTCGTGGGCTCCCCGGTTCGGTGTGAGAAGGAGCGCGGCTGAATCGCCGCTCTACCTTCACGTCGAACGAGGCCCCACGATTTCGACACGCCTACATCGTCTTGAGGTGCTCCGCCAGGCGCGCGAACGTCTGCTTCCCCAGCTCCACCGCGCCGAAGCCGACGGCCCGGCTGCGTCCCTCGGCGGTCTGGAAGACCATCCGCGAGGTGACTTTGGTCCCGCCCTCCTCCTCCGTGAACGTCACCGTGACGTGGAAGTCGCGCTCGCGGGTCAAGCCGTCGCCGTGGGTGTACACCAGGAGCTCGGGCTCGACGACCTCGGTGTACTCGGCGAGGTTCGGGTAATCGGTGCCGTCCGGTCCGTGCATGATGAAGCGCCACACGCCGCCCGGCCTCACCTCCATCTCCGACGTGGTGGTGGTGAACCCGTTCGGCCCCCACCACTTCGCCTTGTGCTCCTCTCGGGTCCATGCCTGCCAAACCAGCTCGCGCGGCGCGTCGTACGTGCGCGAAAGGGTGATCTCGCGCTCGCCGGCGGCGTCATTCCCCTGTGCGGTCATCGGTCTTCTCCCTGGTTTGAAGCTGCTTGAGGTACTCGTCGAGCCGCCCGAGGCTGTCCTCCCAGAACTTCCGGTACTGATCCACCCACTCGTCCACCTCCCTCAGCCGCTCCGCCCTGAGCCGGCACGGACGCCACTGCGCCTCGCGCCCCCTCTCGATCAGCCCCGCCCGCTCCAGCACCTTGAGATGCTTGGACACCGCCGGAAGGCTGATCTCGAACGGCTCCGCGAGCTCCGTCACCGTCGCCTCCCCGCCACTCAACCGCGCGAGGATCGCCCGCCGCGTCGGATCGGCGAGCGCCGCGAACGTCATGCTGAGGTGGTCTGCCGCCATGCTAGTTCACCCATCGGTTAATTAACCTGATGGATAAATAAGGTGCGCGGGGCCGCATGTCAACGCTGGCGAGTGAACTCGCTGCAACAACAGCACAAAGTCCGCCTGCGCGGACTCGGGGGCGAGATCCGCCCGTACCCCCTGATTTCCGGCGTCGCCCCGCACCGTAGGGGCGCGATTCATCGCGCCCGCCCTCTCCCCCAACTCGACCTCCCCCCCTCCACACCGACCCCGTAGGGGCAGACCCACGTGTCTGCCCGTGTCATGGGAATGCGCCGTGCCCCGCCATTCACGAACGTTCGCCCGCGCGGACTCCGGGTCTGATGCCGCGTTTCTCAGGCAGGCTTCAGCCGCCTTCCCGTGGTCCCAGCCGGGGATTCATTTCATCCCCCGGCGATGCGGCGCCGGGCGTTGCGGCCGCGTGGGATACATCGGCAGATGATGCATCATCTGCCGATGTATCGTATATGGATATGTCGTCGTGCGATACAGCCTTGGCCTCCGCCGCCCCGCACCAATCCCGCCCCCCGAAGCCTGCGAAGGCAGGCTTCCCGCAGTTGTTGCGGCGGCTTCAACCGCCGGACCCCGAGGAATTCACCAGCCTTCCGGCATCAACAGAGCACCCCCTACTCCCGCGCCGGATCGCCGTGCTGGTACGGGAGCTGGTTGAAGAGGTGGCGCACCACGGTGTCCACCTTGGAGGTGCGCAGCCGGTCGGTGCGGGCCACCACGACGGTGGCGAGGCCGTGGCGGTGCGCCTCCAGCGTCACCGTGCCCTCGGCGCCGGCGTAGGTGACGCTGTGGCGCGATTCGGCGGTGCGGGAAAGCTCCGCACGCTCGGCAAAGATCTCGTCGGCGAGGGTGAAGACCTCGCGCGTGGAGACCACGGTGCTGCGCTCGTAGTCGGACATCGGTCAGGAGTCAGTGGGTTCGGTTCAGCCAGCCGCCAGGGCGCGGAGCTCGTCCAGGGCGAGGGCGCCGGTCACCAGGCGAAGGGCGGACGCGTCGCCCAGCAGGATCGCCGGCGTCCCCGCGATCCCCAGCCGCCGCGCCTCTGCGCCGTCGCGCGCCACGTGCGCCGCAAAGGTGTCCACGTCCAGCACCACGCGCGTCTCCGTCGCGTCAAGCCCGAGCGCGGCGGCGATCTCCACCAGCACGTCGATGCGGCCGATGTCGCGTCCGGCGCCGAAGTACGCGGCGAAGATGGCGGCGCGCAGCGGGCGCCCGATCCCCTTTCCCTCGCCGAAGCGCGCCAGCTCGTGCGCCTTGCGGGTGCGCGCGGCCAGCGGCGGCCGGCGGAGCTCCAGCCCCAGCGCGTCGGCCAGGGGGCGGACCGCTTCCACCCTCGGGCCGCCCAGCGGGAGCCGCGCGGGCGACGGGTGGAGCTCGAAGGCCCGGAAGCTGGCGGCGATCCCTCCCTCGTCCTCCACCCTCGCCAGCGCCGCCTCGGTGACGTACGAGAAGGGGCAGGTGAAGTCCGTGAACACCGTCGCCGACACGGGCGCCATGCGTCACCAGGAAAAGGGAGGGTCGCGGGCGCCCAATCTGCCCCGGCCCGGCGGGGGAGCGCAAGGCTGGCTCCTGCAAAGACGACGCCCCGCCCCGGAGCTTCCGGGGCGGGGCGTCGCACGGGCTGGAATCGGGTCAGCGCGTGATCAGCAGGATGGCGCCTGAGCCGTGGTCCGGGCCGAAGCGCGCCGTGGCCGCGCTCCCGTCCAGGTACTGGATCTCGCGCACCTCGCTGAGCGCGACGTTCCGCAGCGCGCCCACGCCGCCGATCTTGGCGCCGTAGCGGTACACCCACACCTGCTCGCTGATCGACATTGACGACTGCCCGCGGACGCGCAGCCACTGCGGGCGCGCCTTCTGGATGAAGGAGTACGTGTCGGATTCGGTGCGGCCCGCGAGCTCCTCCTCCGTGACCTTGTTGCGGTCGCGGCGCGGGGCGCGGGCGGCGGGTGCGGCAGCCGTCTGCGCGGCGGCCGGCGGCGCGGAAACCGCAGCCGGCGCGCCCGCCGACGGGGCTGCCGGAGCGCCTTCCTGGGCTGCGGCGGCGCCCACGGCGCAGAGGGAAAGCGAGGCTGCGAGCGCGATGCGGCGGACGTCGAGGATTGGCATGATTGGGTCCTGGAAGGAGGTGGGTGGGGTATCGCCCCTGGGTGGGCGCTGCTGCGCGGGCCGGCTGTGTCACTTATGACCCCGGCACGCTTGCATTGGTTGCCACGTAATCACCGAACGGCGCGGCGCCGCCGGAAGTTTCAGGCGGTTTGCGGGGGGGTACGAGGGCGGAACGGCGGGTCTCACGCGGAGACGCGGAGGCGCGAAGGGAGGTGCAACTGCTTGGGTGATAACGGGATATGGGAGACACGCGAGAGCGGGCGGAGGGCCGCTCCCGCGTGTTTCAGGCGATAATTAGAGATTTGTTAACGGAAGCAGCCGAGGGGAACGTCGAGCGGCGGGTACTGCCCGGGGAGACTGAAGTGCCACCACTCCTTGGAATAGTTGACGAAGCCTTCGGCGTTCATCGCGTCCACCAGCTTGCCACGGTTCGTGCGCACGGCGCCGGTGGCGTTGGCGGTGTGGGCCGCCTCGCTGAAGGTGTCGTAGGCGGTGCCCATGTCCAGCTCCTCGCCCGTGTCCAGCCGGACGAGCGTCAGGTCGACGGTGTGGCCGCGGTTGTGGCCGCTCGACCTCGCCACGTACCCCTGGTCCAGCACCCAGCGGCGGTTGGTGCGCTCCGCCCAGTCCACCATCGCCAGGGTGGCGCGCACGGGACGGTACCCATCGAACACCTTGAGCCCCAGTCCGTCCGCGCGGAGGCGCGCCTGTACGCGCGCCAGCGCCCGCGCCGCCTCCGGACGCAGAAGCGCGAGCGGGCGGTCGTACCCCGGCAGGCGCTCGCCCGTGAAGTTGTTGGCGGTGGCGTAGCGCACGTCCGTGCGGATGGTGGGGTCGGCCGCCTGCACGTTGGCGAGCTGCGCGCCCCCGGGGATGGTGCACGTCTGCTCCGCTGCCACTGGCGCCGTCGCGGCGCCCGGCGACGGGGTGGCCGCCGGGGCCGCGGCGCGGACCGAGCAGGCGGTGAGCAAGGCGGCCAGCAGGGTGCCCGCCAGCGTCTTCGCGCCACGGCTAGAACTCATAACGGCCTCCGTCATCGCCGAACTCGGCGTGGGAGAAGATGGCGCGCGCGGCGGCGAGCTGCCCGTCGTGCACGTCGGGGGGAAGGTGGACCAGGACGAGCCGCCCGGCCCCGGCCTCGCGCGCGACCTCCGCGGCGTCCTCGTTGGAGGCGTGGCCGGGGAAGCCGCCGGTGGCCTCGTGCACCAGCAGGTCCGCGCCGCGCGCCAGCTCCACGATGGCCGGCGTGCGCTCCGTGTCGCACGAATACGCCATCGTCCCGCCCCCGGCCGTGTCCACCCGCACGCCGATGGTGGGGACGGAGTGGACGCCGGGGGCGGCGGTGATCCGCCAGCGCTCGTCGCGCAGCACTTCGGCGCCCGCGGTGTGCTGCACCGTGCGCCAGTCGATGGCGGGGAGCTCCCATCCGCTGGTGTCGAACGCCTCCAGCACCCGCCGCGCCTGCCGCAGCGCCGGCTCGATGCCGATCACCGGAATGGGCCGCTTGCGCCCCAGCAGCCAGATCCGCTCCATGAAGAGCGCGAAGCCGCCCGCGTGGTCCGGGTGCTCGTGCGTCACGATGAGCGCGTCGATGGCGTCCGGGTCGATGCCGGAGGCGAGGGCGCGCTGCACCACGTCGCCGCCGCAGTCGATCAGCACCACGCTCCCCGCGTCCTCCACGGCGAGCATGGTGGTGGTGCGGCGCGCGTCGCTGGCGGCGGCACCGGTGCCCAGCAGGTGAAGAACGGCCATGGGTCGCCCCCCGCTTACTTCTCTTCCTCGCCGCCCGGCTTGTTGCAGGGGTGGTCCGGGTTGGAGATGGCCGCGGCGTAGTCGCGCTCGTAGCTCTCGGCGGCGTTCGCCTCGGTGGAGCCGGGCTGCCCGGGGCGGGGTGCGTTGCGCGCCGCCTCGCCCGTGAAGCGCACGGAGTCCTCCGCCGCTTCCGCCGCGGCGGCCGAGTCCAGCAGCGCCGCGTGCCGCTCGCGCCCCTTGGCGTAGTCGAAGTACGCCTTCGAGAACGGGTACACCTGGTTCACGAACCCCTCGGGGGCCTGCGTGCGCAGCGTGTCCAGCGCGGAGACCTTGGTGTTGGCCTGGATCGCCAGCTCCTCGGCCACGCAGGCGGCGCGGTGGGCGGCGGTGCGCTGGGCGGTCTTCTCGGTGTCGTCGCCGCACGCGGCGAGGACGAGCGCCAGAAGGAGCGGAAGGGAGATCTTGTGCGTCATGGCGGTAACAGGGCGCGGAGTCATGCCTCGGCCTCGGGAAAGAAGAGGGCGCGCTCCACCAGCTCGCAGAGGAGGTGGATGATGGTGATGTGGGCTTCCTGGATGCGCTCGGTGGCCTGCGCCGGCACGACGAGCGCGTGCGTGCACAGCCCGGCCAGCCGCCCCCCCTCGCGCCCCAGGAGCCCGACCGTGACGGCGCCGCGGGCCTCCGCCGCCTCCACCGCGCGGATGACGTTGGTGGAGTTGCCGCTGGTGCTAAGCGCCACCAGCACGTCGCCGGGGCGCACCATCGCTTCCACCTGGCGCTGGAAGACGGAGTCCCAGTCGTAGTCGTTGGCCCAGCAGGTGAGCGTCGGCCCGTCGATCAGGTGGTGCGCGGGAAGGCCCGGCCGCTCGCGCTTGTAGCGCGCCACCAGCTCCTCCACCAGGTGCATGGCATCGCACGCGGAGCCGCCGTTGCCGCAGGCGTACAGGCGGTTCCCGGCGCGGAACGCATCGGCCACGGCATCGGCCATGCGAAGTACCTGGGGCGCCTGGCCGCGAAGGGCCAGCTTTACGCGCGCGGACTCGTCCAGCGCGTCACGGATCAGGGCGAGCGGATCGGGGATGCTCATGCGGTGTGGCAAGGGACACGGGTCGGGTGCGGGAGAATGTAGTACCGCGAGCGCCGCGGCGGGAGGGAACGGAGGGGGAATGGGGAATCGGGAATGGGGAATGGTAAGATCCCATGCTGTTCCCATTCCCCATTCCCGATTCCCCATTCCCCTCTTTTTGGCTGTCGCGCTCGCGCTGGCCGCCTGCAAGGAGGAGGGCGGCGAGCTTCCCATCCTCAAGCGCATCCCGCTCCCCGAGCCGGTCTCCGCCACGGCCACGCTGGCGACCGACGACGCGGGGCGCGTGTGGGTGGGGGATGCCGGGCGGCTTACCGTGCTCGACACGCTGGGGCGAGTGACGGCGAGGATCCCCGTGCCCGGGGCGCCCGCGCGCGTGCTGCGGATGCGGGGCACCCGCATCTACGTCACCCGCGGGCCGCGCGACCTGGCGGTGGTGGACGCGGGCACGGGGCGCATCCTGGCGGAGCGGCGGGCGCGGCGGGCCGGGCCGGTGGTGATCGACCCGATGGCGCGCTGGGCGTTCACGACGGCGCGGTGGGGCGGGGTGCTGGGGCTGGACACGCTTCTCGTCACGCGCTGGGGTTGGCCGGAGGCGGGGTCGGAGGCGGGGGCGCTCGCCATCTCGCCGCTGGGCGACCGCGTGTACCTGGCGGTCAACGGCGACGACGACCGCTCGCCCGCCGTGCAGGTGCGCGATGCCTACAGCGGGCGCGTGCTGAGTGGATGGGAGCCCCCCGCCCCCGTCCGCGGCCTGGAGGCCGCCGCCGACGGGCGGCTTTACGGGTGGGACGACGACGGCGCATTCGCCCTCCGCCACACCACGGGCGGGCTGGCGGAGGTGTGGCGCGTATCGCTGGGAAGGGCGGGGCTGGAGCGGATCGACGCGCTGCGCGTGTCGCCGTCGGGGGGGCGCATCGCGGTGCTGGCACGTGGCGAGGGCGGGGGCGTGCGCGTGCTGGACACGGCGGACGGGCGCGTGGTGGCCCGCGAAGGCGAAGCGCCCCCGGACGCCGCGTGGGACGTCCGGGGGCGCCTGCTGGTGCTGATGACGCGCGAGGTGCGCGTCGTCCGCTGACCTAGTGGCCCGTGATGTCGTCGCCGTCGCCCACCTTGGCCTTGTGCGACATGATCCCCAGGATGAGGAACGGCATCAGGTTGTAGACCAGCACCACCGACGCGGCGCCGAACAGGACCCAGTTCCCGGTGATTGCCGCGTAGATCCACGCCACCGTTGCCGGGAGGGTGATCAGGAGCCCTCCGATCATTGCGATCTTCATCCTTCTATCTCCGGAAGCGTGTTTCGCCGGTGCTCGTGAGGTTCGGTCCCGCTGTGAGCCGGCGCCAAGCTACGCGCCCCCCGGCGCCCGGGCAAGATTGCGGGCAGCATGCGTGCCAGGGGAAGTGCGTGAGTGCGTTAGTGCGTGAGTGCGTTGGGACCGTGCGTCCGTCCTCCTGTCATCATGAGAGAGCCGCCCTCACCTGTGCCGGCACGTCCCACCGTACTCCTGCGGCGACCGAAGGATCTAGCCTGCGAGGCGAGGTCCTGCGCGTACCGGCGGGCCTCTTGAACGCGCAGTAGATCATTCGCTCCGCGCCACAGCCTGGAGGTAAGGCAAGGACGGCGAAGCGCGTCGCTCAGGATGACAAAAAGGGGGTCTGCGCCCGCGTCCGGCAAACGCGGGTAGGCAGCAGCCACGCCCCTGCCCATTTTCGCCGGCCCTTCGACTGCTTAGCCACGGTCGCGTTCAGCCGCCCGAGCCGCTGCGCAGCTCGGGGGCGAGCTCCGCGATCACGTCTCCGAGGGACGTCGTTCCTACTTCGCCACGCGCGACGGCTTCGTGTCGAGGAAGCGCAGCCAGTGCGAGCTCCCAGTTCTCGAGCTGATCGATCGTGTCGAGCATCGACTCGTACTGGCGGTAGCTCAGGTAAACCCCACGTGGCTCGTTGTCCACCTGCACCACCACGATCTCTCCCGCGTCAGCGCGCTCCATGAGTTCGCTGGTGCGGTGGCGGAGGTCCGTTACCGTAGCGATCATAGTGTTCTCCTGCACTCGATACGTGTTCGGCGGAGTAGAAGGTGGTGTTCCCGTAATGCATCGCGTAAGTCACCACGGCAAGGGGGGCGATGTTAGTGCGCTGTCATTCGCAGGCGCGAACGATTACTCTTGCAGGGCATCCTTCCGGCGGCGGCGCTGACCTTTCGGGGACGCGCCGGTGTAGGATTCCGCCGCACGCGCAGTTCGCATCCCCCCGTCCGACCCTCCCGATGCCGATACCGCAGGATCAGGCCCTCCAGGTGGCCCTCCGCCTCGCCCGCGGCCGTCCCATGTTAGAGCTCGTCGACCTCCTGCAGCCGACGCCCGCCGAGGTGAGGCCCGCGCCGCCGCGCGTTCCGGGGCTGCGCGACTGGAGCGGGGCGGCGCATCGCAAGCGGGTGGAGTTCGTGGCCGGGCTCGGCACCGAGATCCCGCACCTCACCGGCGAGGCCGAGCGCCCCGGCCCCTCCACGCTGCGTGGAAGCATCGAGAACTACATCGGGATGGTGCAGGTTCCCGTGGGTCTGGCGGGGCCGCTGCGGGTGAACGGGATCCACGCCCGCGGCGACTTCTACGTCCCCCTTGCCACCTCCGAGGGCGCGCTGGTGGCGAGCTACGACCGCGGCGCCAACCTGCTGACCGCGGCCGGCGGCGCCATCTGCCTGACGACGACGGAGCAGGTGCAGCGCGCGCCCGCCTTCGTCTTCGAGGCGCTGGCGCAGGCGGCGCATTTCGCCGCGTGGGCCACCGGGGAGTTCGAGGCGTTCCAGGAGGCGGTGAAGCGCACTTCGCGCCACGGCCGGCTGCTGGACGTGGCGACGCACATCGAGGGGAACCACGTCTACCTGATCTTCGCCTTCCACACGGGCGACGCGGCCGGGCAGAACATGGTGACGATGTGCACCGCCGCCCTCTGCGAGGAGATCCTCGCGCGCACGCCGGTGCAGCCGCGCTACTGGTTCCTGGAATCCAACATGTCCGGGGACAAGAAGGCGACGGCGCTCTCCTTCCTGCAGACGCGCGGGCGGAACGTGACGGCGGAGGCGCGAATTCCGCGCGCCCTGGTGGAGCAGGTGCTGCACACTACGCCGCAGCGGATGGCGGATTACTGGCGCGTCAGCTTCGTGGGAGGCGTGCGGACGGGCTCCATCGGCGTGAACGGGCACATCGCCAACGGGATCGCGGCGCTCTTCCTGGCGTGCGGGCAGGACGTGGCGTGCGTCAGCGAGGCGAGCGTCGGCGTCACACGGCTGGAGGTGACGGACGACGGCGACCTGTACGCGGCGGTCTCGCTTCCCAACCTGATCGTCGGCTCGGTGGGCGGCGGCACGCGGCTGCCGACGGCGCAGGAGTGTCTGCGCATCATGGACTGCCTGGGCGACGACCGCGCCGCCAAGCTGGCCGAAATCTGCGCCGCGCTCACGCTGGCCGGCGAGCTGTCGATCGTGGGCGCGCTCTGCTCCCACGAGTTCGCGCGGGCGCACGCGGCGCTGGGCCGCGCGGCGCCGCGATGAGCATGGCGGCTCCGTCCGGGCGCGCTCCGCTGGCGGCGCGGCTCTGGACGTACCAGCGCGAGCGCTTCCCCCTCGCCGTGTACCTGCCGCTGATCGGCATCTCCGCGGCGTGCGCGGCGATGTACTCGTCGGCGGCACGCGGGCGCCCCGAGCTCCCGGCGCTCCCCTTGCTGGCGGTCACCACGCTGACGGCGATCGGTTTCTTCTTCCTGCTCCGCGTGGCGGACGAGCACAAAGACGCGGAGCTCGACGTACGCGCGCGCCCCGAGCTCCCGGTGCCGCGCGGGCTGGTGACGCTGCGCGAGCTGCGGCGCGCGGGCGCCGTCGTGGCGCTCGCAGCCGTCGCGGCGAACGCGCTGGTGCTGCCGCGGTTGCTGTGGCTGCTCGCGCCCGCGGCGGTGTGGGCGGCGCTGATGGCGCGCGAGTTCTTTGTGCCGCGGTGGCTGCGGGCGCGCCCGCTGGCGTACCTGCTGAGCCACATGGTGGTGATGCCGCTCCTTTTTGCCTACCTCACCGCGGCGGACTGGCTCGCCTCCGGCGTCGCGCCGCCGCGCACGCTGGGTCTCTTCCTGGCGGTGGCGTTCCTCAACGGCCTGCTCGTGGAGATCGGCCGCAAGCTCCGCGCGCCCGCGGACGAGCGCCCCGGTGTGGAGACGTACACGGCGACCTGGGGGATTCGCGCCGCGGCCACCGGGTGGCTGTGCGTGCTCGCGCTCGCGGCCGTGCTCACCTGCCTCGCCGCGCGCCCGACCGGCGTCACTGTCGAGGTGGTGGTCAAGCTCGCGTTCTTTCTGCCGTTCGCCGCCTGGCCCGCCGCCGCCTTCCTGCGCGCCCCGACCACGGCACGTGCGAAGGCGATCGAGACGTTCGCAGGCTTGTGGACGATCTTCATCTACTTCCTGCTCGGCCTCATGCCGTTCCTGAAGCGCGGATGATCGATACCGTGCTCGCCCCCGCGTACGTCATCCCGCCGGGCGCGGTCCCGTCGCTGGACGAAGCCGGCGGCAAGGCGCGCAATCTGGCGCTGCTGCGCGACGCCGGCGCCGACGTGCCGCCCTGGATCGTGGTCGGGACGGCCGCGTTCCGCCGGATCGTGCTGGAAGGAGCGCCCGCCGACACCGGCGCGACCCGCGAGCGCATCCTCTCGCTCGACCTCCCCGCCGGCTTGCGCGCGGAGGTGCTCGCCGCCATGGACGCCGCCGGGCTGGGCGACGCGCTCCTCGCCGTGCGCTCCTCCGCCGTGGGCGAGGATGGAGCGTCGGCATCGTTCGCGGGCCAGTTCGACACGGTACTCGGCGTGCGCGGCGAGGATGCGCTGTGGGATGCGCTGCGCCGCGTGTGGGCGTCGGCGTTCAGCGCGCACGCGCTGGCGTACCAGGCGCAGCACGGGGGCTCGGCGGCGCCGCGCATGGCCGTCATCATCCAGGCGATGGTCGACGCCGAGGTCGCGGGCGTCGCCTTCTCGGTCGATCCGGTGCGCGGCGCGGCGGAAACGGCGGTGGTGAGCGCCGTCTACGGCCTGGGCGAGGGGCTGGTGAGCGGCGACCTGGATGCGGATACCTTTCGCGTGACCGGCGATGTGGTCGAGGCGGAGCTGGCGGACAAGGACCGCGCCTTTCGCCTGCGCCCCGATGGCGGCACCGATGTCCTCCCGGTGCCGGATTCAGATCGGAAGCGGCCTACGCTGACCGACGGCGAGGCGCGGCGGATCGCGGAGGCGGCGCGCTCGCTGGCGGGGAAGCTGGGCGGGCCGCAGGACCTGGAGTGGGCGCTCGCGGCGGGCGGCCGGAGGCTGTTCATCCTCCAGGCGCGCCCCATCACGACGCTCCCCACGGCACCCACTGGCGAGCGGCGGCTGTGGGACAACAGCAACATCGTGGAGAGCTACAGCGGGGTGACGACGCCGCTCACTTTCAGCTTCGCGCGCTCCGTATACGAGGAGGTGTACATCCAGTTCTGCCGCCTCCTGGGAGTGGACGAGCGGCTGATCGAGAAGAACCGCCTCGTCTTCGCCAACATGCTGGGGCTGGTGGGCGGGCGCGTGTACTACAACCTCCTCAACTGGTACCGCGCCCTCGCGCTCCTCCCCGGCTACACCGTCAACCGCGACTTCATGGAGCGGATGATGGGCGTGCGCGAAAAGCTCAGCGATCCGCCCCCCGTGCCGCAGGTCGCCGGGCGCGGCGAGGACGCCATGCGCACCGCGAAGATGGTGTGGCGCCTGATCCGTGCGCAGCGTGGCCTCAAACGCGAGGTGCCGCTCTTTCACGCGCGTGTCGATGCGGCGCTGGCCCCGCTCGCCGGCGTGGACCTGCGCACGTGGAGCGCGGACGACCTGGCGGCGCTCTACCGGGACCTCGAGGAGAAGCTGCTGCGGCACTGGCGCGCGCCGCTGGTGAACGACTTCTTTGCGATGATCTTCTTCGGCGTCCTCGTGCGCATCGTGGAGAAGTGGCTCCCCGACGCGCCGCCGACGCTCGCCAACGACCTGCTGTGCGGCGAGGGCGGGATCATCTCCACCGAGCCCGCGCGCCTGGTGCTGCAGATGGCCGAGCGCGTCGCGTCCGATCCCCCGCTCGCTGCGCTTTTCGAGGAAGAGACCGACGACGCGCGGCTCTGGGAGCGGCTCGCGGCGGCGCAGGAGCACGCCGGCTTCCACCAGGAGCTGCGCGCGTACGTGGAGCGCTTCGGCGACCGCTGCGCCAACGAGCTGAAGCTGGAAACGCTCACGCACGGCGACGATCCGTCGTTCCTGGTGCGCCTGATTCGCACGTACGCGCGGGGCGGGGCGGTGCGCCAGGGCGGGCGCGAGGGGGAGATCCGCGCGGCGGCCGAGGCGCTGGCCCGCTCGCGGCTGAGCGGGGTGCGCAGGCGCGTCTTCTTCTCCGTGCTCGCGCAGGCGCGCATGCGGGTTCGCGACCGCGAGAACCTGCGCTTCGAGCGGACGCGGGTGTTCGGAGCGGTGCGGCGCATCTTTCTGGCGATCGGCGCGCGGCTGGCGGAGGCGGGGCGGCTGGACACGCCGCGCGACGTGCTATACCTGCGCGTGGACGAGATCTTTTCGCACCTGGACGGCACCGGCGTGACGGCCGAGCTGCGTCCACTGGTCGCCCTGCGCCGCGCGGAGTTCGAGGCACACGAGCACGCCCCCGCGCCACCCGACCGCTTCGAAACGCGCGGCCCGCCCGCCGATTGCGCCACCGCGCGCGTGCTCCCGGCGGCGCACGAAGGTGCGCTCAAGGGGATCGGCTGCTCGCCGGGCATCGTGCGCGCGCCCGTGCGCATCGTCCGCGACCCCGCCCACGCGGGCGACCTGGCGGGCCACATCCTCGTCGCCGAGCGCACCGATCCGGGCTGGACGCTGATCTTTCCCGCCGTCGAGGGCGTGCTCGTGCAGCGCGGCTCCCTCCTCAGCCACTCCGCCATCGTGGCGCGCGAGCTGGCGCTCCCCTGCATCGTCGCCATCCCGGGCCTCATGGAGGTGCTGCGCGACGGCGAGGTGGTGGAGATGGACGGGACGGCGGGGACGCTGCGGAGGATTGACGTGGAGGGCGGATGATGGGGCGGCCGCGCCGTACGCGGCAGGCGGAGCGTCCAGGCGCCCGCGCGACGCGCGTCCTATGGGGCCCGCGCTGCCCGGGGGCTGGCGACTGAATCCGCCGGGAGGTACTCTTTGACGTGGACACTGGGCCCTGAACCGCATCCCTCCTCGCAGAAAGTGGGGAACCATGATCCGCCTGGCGCACGCCCTCGTCTGCGGGCTCCTTCTTCTCGCCGCTTGTCACCCACAACCCTCCCCTCCATCGCCGGAGCCGCTCGCTGCCCCGGCAAAAGTCGCGACTCCCATCGAGGTGGCTCTGCGCGCGATCGCTGGCGGTGGCGAGATCCCGGCCGACCTGGTGATACGCTACAGCGACATGCACGGCATGCACGGGGGCTCCACCATTTCGCTGAATGGCAGCGGCGCCCTTCAGAGCGAGCACGTAGACCGGGGTAGCCGAACCCGGCGAGCCGGCACGTTGAGCACCGATTCAGTTCGCGCGATCGTAGGGCTTCTGGTCGAGCTGGAGGCGTGGGAACAACGCACCCCACCGCGCCAACCGGTGCCGGACGAGAGCGCCGCAGGTCTCACGGTTCGCGCGGCGGGGCATGAGGCCAGGATCTGGGAGTGGTACAACGACATGGGCGCGAACGACCGTCTGTCGAGGGTTTTCGCGCGGCTGAGAACACATGCCGCGCGCTTCGCTGAGAACTGACCACGGATCGACGGGAGAGCGGGTGCCAGGCCGGCACCACACCTACGGACGTGTATGGGAGCGAAGAATGGGAAACGGCAAGTCCGGCGACAACCCGCCCGGGTACGATGGGAACGCCCCGTGGGTGCCTGCTCCGCCAAGGCTTCCGATCAGGGGCGAGTACCTCGTGGACGCGATCGCGAACGGCGAGCGCGTGATGCCTCTTTTCCTCGAAGAGATCGCGCGGCAGATCCTGTCGTTCGCGAGCCCCAGGGAGGTGGAGGAGCTCGCGCGTCTCCTCGAAACGTTGTACAACGAGCACCCTATCCGCCACGCTGCCGAACGTGTACGTCTCGTGAGGGAGTTCAGGGACCGCCTGCGCGCGCGGCGTGAAGGCGGCGGTGATATCAGCCCCGGTCAGTAAGCCCGCCCTTTCGCCAGGTACACGATTCCGAAATTCATTCGCTCCTGGAGTCAAAGTCCGGGATCCATGCCTTCGCGGTGCCAATGAGCGGCTCGATCGAAGAACGCGCGTCGTTCGGCTTCATCCGCTACGCGAGCGTGTGGGAGGATGCGGACGTGCTGTGCGATGCGCTGGCACCCACGGCGCGCGGCGGGCGGCTGCTGTCGATCGCGTCGGCGGGGGACAATGCGCTGGCGCTGCTCACGCTCGATCCCGCGGAGGTGGTGGCGGCGGACCTGAGCGCGCCGCAGCTCGCGTGCGTAGAGCTGCGGATGGCGGCTTTCAGGCGGCTGAAATACGCCGAGCTGCTAGCGTTCCTCGGCGTGGCGGAGAACGGACGGCGCGCGGAGACGTATCGCGGGCTGCGCGGCGAGCTTTCGGATGGGGCGCGCGCGTTCTGGGATGCGCAGCCGGAGATCGTGGCCGGCGGGATCATCCACGCGGGGCGGTTCGAGCGCTACCTGCGCACCTTTCGCACGCGCATCCTGCCGCTGGTGCACCCGCGGCGGCGCATCGAGCGGCTGAGGGAGCGCAGGACGCCCGCGCGGCAGGCCGCGTTCTACGCCCGCGAGTGGGACACGTGGCGCTGGCGGCTGCTCTTTCGCCTCTTCTTCAGCCGCGCGGTGATGGGGCGGATGGGGCGCGATCCCGCCTTCTTCACGCACGTCGAAGGCACGGTGGGCGACCGGCTGCTGGCGCGTACCCGCCGCGCGCTCACCGAGCTCCCGGCGCACTCCAATCCATACCTCGCCTACATCATGACGGGCAACTACCCGGCGGAGGCGCTCCCGCGCTACCTGCGGCCGGAGTGGTTCGCCGCGATCCGCGACCGGCTCGGCCGCGTGAGGCTCGTGCAGGGCGCCATCGAAACGGCGGGCGACGGACCCTTCGACGGCTACAACCTGTCCGACATCTTCGAGTACATGCCCCCCGCCGAGCACGAGCGCTGCTACGCCGCGCTGGTGGAGCGGGCGGCGCCGGGTGCGCGGCTCGTCTACTGGAACATGCTCGCCCCGCGGTCGCGGCCGGAGGCGCTCGCAGGGCGCGTGCACCCGCTGCGCGCGGAGGCGGACGTGCTGCACGCGCGTGACCTGGCGTGGTTCTACGGGGCGCTGCACGTGGACGAGGTGGCGTGAACGCGGCCTGGCTCCCTGCGTTCGGCACCATCGCGGGCGAGGCGGCGCGCGCGGCAATCGTGTCGGCGGCGCTCCTCGTGCTCTTCGTGGCGAGCGAGCTGTGGCGGCGCCGCTGGAACCCGCCCACGGAGTGGACGCGCAAGCTGGTGCACTTCGGCAGCGGCGTGGTGGCGGCGAGCTTCCCCTGGATGTTCGCGTCGCACTGGACGGTACTGGTGCTGGGGGCATCGTTCGCCGTCATCATCCTGGCGACGCGTCGGCTGGGGCTGCTGGGGAGCGTGCACGCGGTGGAGCGGCACTCCGAGGGCGGGCTGTACTATCCGGCCGCCATCTACCTCCTCTTCGCGCTGGGCGCCGGCCGGCCCATCTTCTACCTGATCTCGCTGCTGGTGCTGATGGTGTCCGACACCGTCGCCGCGCTGCTGGGGACGGAGTACGGGCGGCGGATTTACGCGGTGGAGCGCGACCATCGCAGCCTGGAGGGCTCGGGCGCCTTCCTCCTCTCCACCTTTTTCGCGGTCCACCTCCCGCTCCTCCTGCTGACGGATACGCCGCGCGCGGCCACCGTGCTCGTCGCGGCGCAGATCGCGCTCACGGTCACGATCCTGGAGGGGATCAGCGTGGGCGGGAGCGACAACCTGGTCACGCCGCTCGCCACCTACTTCATGCTCACCGGGATGACGAGGCTTCCCGCCGCGTTCCTGGCGGGGCAGCTCGCGGTGCAGCTCGTGGTGACGGTGCTGGTGCTGCTGCTGGCGTGGCGGTACCGCTTCGTCGCCATGAGCACGGCGATGGGGCTGGCGCTGGTGGTGTACGGCGCCTACGCCCTGGGCGGCGCGGAGTGGACGGTCGCGCCGGCGCTCGCGGTGCTGATCTTCGTCATCTTCTACGCAGTCGCGCGCCGCGTGGCGCCCGACGCGCCCTCCGGTTACCAGGTGCGCGGGCTGTTCTACGTCGCCATCGTGCCGACGATGCTCTTCTTCCTCGACTACGCCTTCGAGCACACCGTCGTCGCGCCGATCGAGGACCCGCTGTACGTGCCCTTCGTGGGCGCGGCGGCGGCGCAGTTGATGATCGTCTTCTTTGCGCACCTGCAGGACGTGCCTCGCCGCCGCCGGCGCCGCCTCTTCTGGCTGCGGGCGGGGAGCGCGCTGCTCGCGTTCCTGGTGGTTGTGCCCGCCGGGCTGGCGCTGAGCGCGACCGGCGCGACGATGTGGGGGCTGCTCTGCGCGGCGGCCGTCTGCGCGGTGTCGCTCGCGCTCTACTTCACCGTCGGCCGCCTTCCCGCGTGGCCCCGGGTGGCGCCCTGGGGCCTTCGCCTGCAGATGCTCAGCACCGCCGCCGCCACCGCGCTGATGGTGCCGGTGCACCTGTGGCGTATCGGCGCGGTATGATGCGGTGGATCGCTTGGATGGCCGCGCTGCTCCTCCTCGCCGCAAGCCCGGCGCGGGCGCAGGAGTCCGGGTGCATGGCGCGGCACCTGCGAGAGGCGGTGCGGCTGAACAAGGAGCGCATGCCGCTGTACTCGGAGCTCACGGGCGGCCGGTCGCGGGCGATCTCGCGGCGGCTGATCTGGGCGGAGAGGTTCTCGATGCCGGTGGCGTGGTACGTGGACTGGCGGGCGCGCAGATTCCAGCGGCTCGGCATCCCCGTGGTGTGCGCCGACTTCGAGCCGATGGACCGCACCCCCGCCTTTCGCCCGCGCATCGACGACCCTCCGCCCCTCTCCGCCTTCGCCCCCGCCGATCCCAGGCGAATCGTGCGGGCGGTGGAGCGCGCGTACCGTGCGGACGGGTTCGCGGGGGCGGGCGCGGTGCTGGAGGGCGAGATCGAGGCGGTCTCGCGCGTGCCGGGCTTCAACTGCATGACGCGGCACCTGCTGGAATCGGCGCTGCGCATCGCCAACGGCGCCCGGCGCTACGCCGCCGATGCGGAGGCGCGGGGTGTCCCCTCGCCGGCCCGGCTGTCGCGCGCCCTCCTCTCCATGCACCTCACCACCCTCGGCGAGGCCGCGCGTCTGGACCGCCGCGCCGCACCCCTCCAGGCCGAAGGCGTCCCCATCATCTGCCAGGACGTCCCGCCGATCCCGCCGGATGCGCCGGGGTTGGTGCCCGGGTCCCCCGGCGAGTGAACTCGCGGCTACAACAGCACAAAGTCCGCCTTCGCGGACTCGGGGAGGAGATCGGATCGGGCGGCGGGATACGCCCGTCCACACGGTACCTGTAGGGGCGCGATTAATCGCGCCCGCCCTCACCCGTTTCCGACCTCTGCGGGTCGCACCCATCTCGCAGGGGCCGCCCCACGTGGCTGCCCGTGGTCTGGACATGCACCGACCTTCGCCGCCGGCGCAATCCGCCACGTACGCAATCCAGGAGCGAATGAATTCGCCGCTGGAAAAACACGAAGTCCGCCTCCGCGGACTCCGGGTCCAATGCCGGTGTGCACGAGCCGGCTTCAGCCGCCTTCCCGTCGTTCCAGCCGGGGGCTTCAGCCCCCGGTGCTCGTTGCCCCGGCGCACCGCACCCTCCAAAACGCAGAGGCCGCGTCCCGGTGAACGGGGGACGCGGCCTCGGTGCCGTGCAGGGGGCGCGGCGCGCCGGGGTCGGGGCGCGGCTCGCGCGAGGGGCGGCGGCGGCGGGGTACGGGGTCCTCGAAGAGGCGCGGGTGGTCGTCGCGGAAGCCGAGGCGGATCAGCATCGCGCGGCTGATCCCGATCGTCTCCAGCTCCTCCAGCGTCCAGCCGCCCGCCAGGATCTCCGCGATCTGCGCGCGGAGCCACACGTCGTCCTGGCCGCCGGTCCCGTCGTTCCGTTGTAGCATCGGCCCCCTCCTCTCCGCACGTTTCCGCGCTCCCGTCCCATGCGTACACCTCGCCGCCGCGGCGAGTTGCACCGCCTCCCAACCGTACGACGAGCGCACCCGCCCGCGCGTCACGCCCGGATGCGCGGAGGGCCGCCCGCTTGTCCGCGGGCGGCCCTCCGGTCGTGCCGAACGATGGCGCGGCTACTTCACGATGGCATCCACCGAGCCCGAGGTCACCGGGTGGTAGCCGGGGCGGGCGCGGGCGTAGATGCTGCGCGCGAGCGACTGGCCCCACTCGCCCTGCGCCATCAGCTCGGCGAAGAGCGGGCGCACGAACTTGCGGCGGCCCTGGCTGGTCAGGAACTGCTCCAGCGCGGGGACGGCGGGCTGGTAGCGGTTCCGCACCGCCAGCTGCAGCCAGGCGAAGAGGATCTCGGAGTTCCCCTGCCGCGAAAGGCCAAACGCGCGGTCCAGGTCGGCGAGTTGGGCGGCGGTGAGCTGCTTGGGGAGGGCGCCCAGGAAGTGCTGCCACTCCTGCGTGGTCCATCCGCGCGTCTGCAGCTGCGCGGCGCCCGTGCCGCCCGCGAACGCCTGCGCCTGCGCCGCCACCAGCGCGAACGCGTTCGACTGCGGCACCACCGCGTTCCGCGGGATGCCGGGCTGGTACGCCCACCGCTCGATGTCGATGCGGCGCTCCAGCTCCGCATCGCCGCGGATCAGGTGGGCGCGCAGGTCGGCCAGGAAGCCGGCGGTGGTCATCGGCTTGAAGGCGTTGCGGTCGAAGTACGAGCGCAGGTAGGCATCCCAGCGCGCGCGCCCCACCGCCTGCTCGATCGTGCGCAGGAAGGCCGCGCCCTTTTCGTAGGCGATGTTGGTCATCCCCGCGTCCGGGTCGCGGCCCGAGAGGTCGAGGTGCAGGCGCGTGTCCGCTGCGGCGGGACCGCCGACCGCGGTGACCTCGTCCTGCAGCTCCCGCCATCCCAGGCTGGCCAGCATGGCGGCGCGCTCGGGGCCGTAGAGCGCTTCCATGATGCGGTTCTCGAAGTACGTGGTGAACCCCTCGTTGAGCCAGAAGTCGGCCCAGGTGGCGTTGGTCACCAGGTTGCCGGACCAGGAGTGCGCCAGCTCGTGCGCCACCAGCGACACCAGCGAGCGGTCGCCCGCCAAAATCGTCGGCGTGGCGAAGGTCAGCCGCGGGTTCTCCATCCCGCCGAAGGGGAAGGAGGGCGGCAGCACCAGCAGGTCGTAGCGCCCCCAGCGGTAGGGCCCGTACAGCCCCTCGGCCGCGGCCACCATCTTCTCCACGTCCGCCAGCTCGTTGGCGGAGCGCTCCAGCATCGATGGCTCCGTGTACACGCCCGTGCGCGGCCCCAGCGCGCGGAAGGCGAGGTCGCCCACCGCCAGCGCGATCAGGTACGGCGGCACCGGCGTTTCCAGGCGGAAGCGGAAGGCGCGCCCGCCCTCCGCCGCCTCGCCCTCAGGTGTCAGCATCTCGGCGCTCATCACCGCGCGCAGCTCGCTGGGCACCGTGATGCGGGCGGCGTAGGTCTGGCGGATCCCCGGGCTGTCCTGCGTGGGGATCCAGCTCCGCGTGAGGATCGCCTGCCCCTGTGAAAAGAGGTACGGGTGGCGCTTCCCCGCCGTCTGCGCGGGGGTGAGCCACTGGAGCGCGCCGGCCGTGGGCGAGGTCTGGTAGCGCACCACGATCCGCCGCGTCCCCTGCGGCAGCGTCACCTCCAGTGGGCGGCCGAGGATGGTGTCGGCGGCGCCCAGCGTCCACTGGAGCGGCGCGCCGGCGGCGTCGGTAACTCGCTGGATGGTGAGGTCCTTCGTGTCCAGCACGATCCGCCGTGCGCCGGGCGCGGCCTCCACGTCCAGCGCGGCGGTGCCGGCCAGCCGCTTCGCCGCGAAGTCCGCGCGCAGGTCGAGCTCCACGTTCGTCACCCGCGCCTCTTCCGGCCGGGCAAAGGAGTGGATGTCGCGCGCGTCGGCGGTCGTGGGCGCGGGTGCGGGCGGCGCAGGAGCGGTCTGGGGTGCTGGGTCGGCGGCGGGGGCGACCGCCGCGGGGGCGCAGGCCGCGAGCGCGCCGATGCAGGCGAGCGCGGCTCGGTTCATCAGGTGCATCCGTACGTCCGTCGTTCGAGAGTGTGCGCGGGCGCAACGCCATGCCGCCCTGTCGAGACGCGATTGTACACCGCAGCGCGCGCGGGGATGCGCCGCGGATGGAAAAAGCCCGGGGTGCCGCGTCTGCGGCACCCCGGGCGGGCTCGGATCAGCGGGCGCGCTTCCGTGCTTCGCGCTTCGCTTCCAGCTTGATGAGCTGCAGGCAGACGAGGTACACCACGCCGGTGATGGCGAGGAACACCCCGCCGCGCCAGAGTACTGCGAACATGGTCAGGTACGGTTCGGGTGGACGGTTTGCGCGCCCAATCTACGATGCCCGCGCGCCGCGTGCCAGAACTACGCGCGCCTATTCGCGAGGCCGTGTTGCGCCTGCCTTCACCACCGCACGGCGAGCCAGTCTTCACGCTCTTGCCGAAGCTCCGCCTGCTCGTCAGACGAGAGGGAATCCCAGGCTTTATTGAACATGCGGCGCATCTCCTCTACCTCTACTTCCGCCTCCGTGGGAAGACGAAGATTGACCTGCGGTTCGTCGTTCATGCCTCTCCTTTGGTTAAGCGTGCTGCAACGGGTCTAGCAACTGGGATACCATCCGGGTGAGCGATGCGGCGTCGTCCTCCCGTCTGGCGCGGGAATGGCCGGTCCGGAGGACAGAGCGCGATCGTCTGCCAAGTTACGGCGTCCCGGTTGTATACGTGCAACTCGTTGTGTTTTAACAAGATGGAATGCATTCGGCGCAATCAGCTTGGCGCGGTTTGGCCCTTGCCTTGTGGATGGATGGAAGAGGTGCCGGGCGACCCGTGGGAACCACGACCCGCATCTCGCTACCATCCAACGCAGCAGAGGTACTCATGATTCGCAAAGCAGCGCTGGCACTGTCGTCGCTCGCGATCGCGGGCCTTCTCGCCCTCAGCCCGAGCGGGGCGGAGGCTCAGAACATCATCACCTGCGAGTCCAGGGGGCACGACCGCGCCTACTGCGCCGCGGACACGCGCGGCGGCGTGCGCCTCGTTCGCCAGCTCAGCGAGTCGCGGTGCGAGAGCGGGCGAAGCTGGGGCACGGACAGGAGCGGGATCTGGGTGTCGCAGGGGTGCCGCGCGCAGTTCGCGGTCGGGACCACGTACGGAGGCGGGCAGTGGGGTGGCAGCGACCGCGGGGACGGCCGCTATGAAGGTCGCGACGGACGCTACGATGGCCGTGATGGACGCTACGATGACCGTGACAACCGCTATGACCCCCGCGCGCGCCGCGCGGTCGAGGAGCGGGCGGAGCGCGTCTGCCGGAGCGCGGTGGGCGAGCGGTTCCGCAACATCCGCCGCTCGGACGTGAGGGCCGACTACCGCGGCAGGGACCGCGCAGGCAACCTCGTCGTGCGCTGGGACGCCAACCGCGCCGACGGACGCTGCATCGTGAGCACCAGCGGCCGCGTCCTCGACATCCGCGTCGACCGGCGTCGATAGGAAGACCAGGACACGTTCGGAAAGGCCGTCCCGCACTACGCGGGGCGGCCTTTCGTCTTTCATGAAAACCCCGCGCTTGCCGGGAGCGCGCCGTTGCTTTATCTTTCCAGCCGGATGAACGGATAGATGAGCAACGCCACCCCCGCGATCTTCGATCGCATGTCGGCGCTGGCCGATACGACGCGCAGCCGCATCCTGCTCCTGCTGGAGCGGCACGAGCTGACGGTGGGGGAGGCGTGCGCGGTGCTCCAGCTTCCGCAATCCACCGTGAGCCGGCACCTCAAGCTGCTGGCCGACGACGGGTGGGTCAGCTCGCGCGCCGAGGGGACGAGCCGCCGCTACCGGATGGCCGCGGACGCGCTGGACCCCTCCGCACTCGGGCTCTGGCGGATGGTGCGGGACCAGGTGGCCACCCTCCCTGCCGCGGAGCACGACGCGGGGCGCCTGCGCAGCGTGCTCGCTCAGCGCACCACGACGTCGCGGGCCTTCTTCTCCACCTCCGCCGGCCAGTGGGACCGCCTGCGCGCCGAGCTCTTTGGCGAGCGCACGGACCTGGTGGGGCTCTTTGCCCTGCTGGCCGACGGGTGGACGGTGGGGGACCTGGGGTGCGGCACCGGGCGGCTGTCCGAGGCGCTGGCCCCGTTCGTGGAGCGGGTGGTGGCGGTGGATGCGTCCGCCGCGATGCTGGAGGCGGCGCGCGCGCGGCTGGCCCCCGCGGAGAACGTGGAGGTGCGCGCCGGCGAGCTGGAGTCGCTCCCGGTGGCGGACGGCGAGCTGGATGCGGCGGTCGCGTCGCTCGTCCTCCACTACCTGGCCGAGCCCGAGGCCGCGCTGGCCGAAGCCTTTCGCGCGCTGCGCCCCGGCGGCCGGCTGGCGGTGGTGGACATGATGCCGCACGACCGCGAGGAGTTCCGCCACACCATGGGGCACGTGTGGCAGGGCTTCGGCGCCGAGCAGATGGCGCGCTGGCTGGGCGCCGCGGGGTTCGAGTCGCCGCGCTACGTGCCGCTCCCCGCCGATCCGTCGGCAAAGGGGCCGTCGCTCTTCGCCGCGTCCGCGCGGAAGCCGGAATAGACGTGCAGCACCCGATCGACAACAACGTGCAGTTCGCCGTACCCACCAACCAGGAGAACACCGTGAGCGCAGTCGCCGAGATGGTCCACCCCTTCGCCGCCGCGCAGGAAGCCGGCCGCCCACCCTTCAAGGTCCGCGACCTCGCGCTGGCCGAGTTCGGGCGCAACGAGATCCGCCTGGCCGAGTTCGAGATGCCGGGGCTGATGGCGCTCCGCAAGGAGTACGAGGGGCAGAGCCCGCTGGCCGGCGCCAGGATCATGGGCTCGCTGCACATGACGGTGCAGACCGCCGTGCTCATCGAGACGCTGGTGGAGCTGGGCGCCGACGTGCGCTGGGTCTCCTGCAACATCTTCAGCACGCAGGACCACGCGGCCGCGGCCGTCGTCGTCGGCAAGAACGGGACGGTTGAGAACCCGCAGGGCGTGCCGGTCTTCGCCTGGAAGGGCGAGACGCTGGAGGAGTACTGGTGGTGCACCGAGGCCGCGCTGATGTGGCCCGACGGCAGCGGCCCCAACCTGATCCTAGACGACGGCGGCGACGCCACCCTGCTGGTGCACAAGGGCGTGGAGTACGAGAAGACGGGCGTGGTGCCCGGCTTCGACGAGGAGAACGAGGCGGAGGAGTGGGGCGTCATCCTGGGGCTCCTGCGCCAGGAGATCGCCAAGGACCCGCAGCGCTGGACGCGCGTGGCCGCCGACCTGCGCGGCGTGAGCGAGGAGACGACGACCGGTGTGCACCGCCTCTACCAGATGATGGAAGCGGGAGAGCTGCTCTTTCCGGCGATCAACGTCAACGACTCGGTCACCAAGAGCAAGTTCGACAACCTGTACGGCTGCCGCCACTCGCTCACCGACGGCATCCTGCGCGCGTCTGACGTGATGCTGGCCGGCAAGGTGGCGGTGATCTTTGGCTACGGCGACGTGGGCAAGGGGTGCGCGCAGGCGCTGCGCGGCCAGGGCGCCCGCGTCATCATCACCGAGATCGATCCCATCTGCGCGCTGCAGGCCGCGATGGAAGGGTACCAGGTGACGACGCTGGACGAGGTGGTGGCGACCGCGGACATCTTCATCACCGCCACGGGGAACAAGAACATCATCACCGTGGACGACATGGCGCGCATGAAGGACAAGGCCATCGTCGGCAACATCGGCCACTTCGACAACGAGATCGACATGGCCGGGCTCAAGAAGCGCGGCATCGAGCGGATCAACATCAAGCCGCAGTACGACGAGTACGTCTTTCCGGACGGGCACAGCGTGATGATGCTGGCCGAGGGGCGCCTGCTGAACCTGGGCTGCGCCACGGGCCACCCGAGCTTCGTGATGAGCGCCTCCTTCACCAACCAGGTGATGGCGCAGATCGAGCTTCACCAGAACTCGGGCAAGTACGAGCGCAAGGTGTACACGCTTCCCAAGGTGCTGGATGAAAAGGTGGCGCGCCTGCACCTGGACAAGCTGGGCGTGAAGCTCACCCAGCTCACCGAGAGCCAGGCCGCGTACATCGGCGTGCCGGTGGAGGGGCCGTACAAGCCGGAGCACTACCGCTACTAAGCGGCTCCGGACCGATGCACCACAAAGAGCGGGCGGCCAAAGTGGCCGCCCGCTCTGTCTTGTCGGTCTCACGCGAGGCGCGGAGACGCAGGGGAGAGAACTGCAACTGCATGGCTCACACAGAGACACAGAGCCACAGAGAGAACAGCAAAAGGGTTTCTCTGTGGCTTTCAGTTCCTTCTGTGGCCTCTGTGTGAGGCTTTTCTGTTGTTCTCTCCCTACGTCTCTGCGCCCATCCGCCGAGCCGCATCATGGATCAGGCAAGCGTTCCATTGACGGCGGTGTGGCGCGCCTGCTCGGCGTCCCGGCGCGGCGGCCGGCCAAAGAGCCGCGCGTACTCGCGGCTGAACTGCGAGGCGCTCGCGTACCCCACCTCATACGCCACCGAGTCGGCGCTCGGCGCCCCCGACAGCAGACGGCGGCGGGCCTCCTGCAGCCGCAGCCGCTTCTGGTACTGCAGCGGGCTCATCGCCGTCGTAGCCTTGAAGTGCTGGTGCAGCGCCGAAGGGCTCATGTGCACCCGCCTGGCGAGCGCCTCGATCTGCAGCGGCTCCGCGAAGTGCTCGTTGATCCACCCGATCGCGCCGGAGACCCGGCGAAGGCGCCCCTCCCCGATGGCCATCTGGGCGAGCCGCCCGAACTGTTCGCCCTGCAGCAGCCGGTACGCGATCTCGCGCAGCACGAGCGGGGTCAGCACGGCGGCGTCGTCCGGCGCGTCCAGCAACCGCACCAGCCGGAGGAATGCATCGAGCAGCGGAGCGGTGAGCGGGCTCACGTACAGCGCCCGCCCGTCGTGCGCGTCGGACGGCGCCGGCCTCCCCGACTCCACGATGAGCGCCGCGAGCTCGCGCGGGTCCACCGCCAGGGTCATGCAGAGGTAGGGCGCATCCGGGCTCGCCTCCAGGACGCTGCTCACCACCGGCAGCTCCACCGAGGCCGCGAGGTACCGCGACGGATCGTAGAGGTACGTGGCGTCGCCGAGGGTCACCTGTTTACGGCCCTGGACCACCACGTACACCGCGGCCTCCTGCATCGTGTGGGCCGGCTCCGTCGGGTGTGAGAACCGGTAGAGCTTGAGGCCAGGGATCGCCGTTGGATGCATGCCATCGGAGCCCGTCCGCCGCTCGAGCAACGCCACGAGCTCCCGGCGGAGCGTGTCCATCCGGATCTCCTCCGGCTCCCTTGCGAGTGGCGTGTCCGGCTCCCGGCTCTGCAACGTCATCGCCGCGGACTCCTGTTGGATGGACGACCTCTTCCAATGCCCGGACAGTACACCCGGACCGAGCCCGGTTCCAGCGGATTGGAGGATCAGGCAAGAATCATCCACGATCGGGCAGAGCCCCCGTGGACATCGAAGGCTACCTTTCTTGCCGTTGGACAGGCAACGGTGAAACCGTCGCCGCCAGATGCAGTCAGCTCGGATGAGCGCGACACCGACCGGGTGTCGACAACAGGGAGATCGCATGACTACCAAGAAGATATGGTTCATCACCGGCGCCGGCCGTGGCATGGGCGCCGACTTCGCCAGGGCGGCGCTGGCAGCGGGCGACGCGGTGGTGGCTGCTGGCCGGAGCCCGGACGCCGTGACGCAGGCGCTGGGAACTTCGGACGACTTGCTGGTCGTCCGCCTTGACGTCACCAGCCTCACCGAGGCCGAGGCGGCCGTGCAGGCCGCCGTCGAGCGGTTCGGCCGCATCGACGTCCTGGTCAACAACGCCGCCAGCTTCGAGGCGGGGTACTTCGAGGAAATGACGCCCCAACAGGTAGAGCGGCAGCTCGCCACGAGCCTCGTCGGGCCGATGAACGTCACCCGCGCCGTGCTGCCGGTGATGCGCCGCCAGGGTGCGGGGCACGTCATCACGATCTCGTCGACTGCGGGGCTCGCCTCCGGCGTCGAGTTCACTAGTGCGTACGCCGCGTCGAAGTTCGGCCTCGAAGGGTGGATGGAGGCGCTTCGCGTCGAGGTCGCACCCTTTGGCATCCACACGACCATCGTGAACCCGGGCTTCTTCCGCACGGAGCTCCTGTCGGAGCAGTCGACACGCTACGCCGAGCCGTCGATCGCGGATTACGACGCGCGCCGCGGGCCGCTGATCGCCGCGTGGAAGGGGACGCACGGGCAGCAGGCGGGCGACCCGGCGAAGCTGGCGCAGGCGCTCCTCACCATCGCGAGCCAGCAGCCGCCGCCACGCCGCTTCCTTGCCGGGGCCGATGCCATCAGCACCGCGGAGCAGAAGATCGCCGACCTGCAGGCGGACATCGAGTCCAACCGGCCGCTCTCGACGTCGCTGGCGTTTGGCGAGGAGGAGACCGCGGCATGAGCACCGATCAGAACAGCGGACGCGTCCCGGTCATCGCGGGGAGACCAGCCTGCTCGGCGCGATGACGGTCACGGCGGTCTTTCTGGACCAACTCTGATCGAGAGAAGACGAAGCGGGCGGCCCGGTGGCCGCCCGCTCTTTCATACCATCCGTCATACTGCAACTGCATGGCTCACACAGAGACACAGAGCCACAGAGAGAACCGCAAAAGGTTTTCTCTGTGGCTTTCAGTTCCTTCTGTGGCCTCTGTGTGACGCTTTTCTCTGTTGTTCTCGTCCTGCGTCTCTGTGCCTCTGCGTGAGACAAGCCGGTCAGAATGCACACCGGTTTCCTCTAAATGGTATCAGTGTCCACAGCCCAGCTTGGTAGATGCTGCGGAAGGTTCGTCGTGTCAGGGGATTCCACCACACGCGCCTCCGTCACTCCCGATACTGCGCCGCGTCGCTCGTGTTTACTATATAAGCACAATGTTCGCAAAGGCTTACTTGCAGCGGAGAGCGCCGGCGATGCATGCAAAGACGATCCTGGTCGTGGAAGATCACGCTCCCACCCGCGAGGCCTACGTCGCTTTCCTCGTGGAGTGCGGCTACCGCGTCATCGCGGCGGCGCATGGCGGCGAGGCGATCCTGCACGTGCACCGGTACCGTCCCGACCTGGTGCTGATGGACATCAACATGCCCGTGCTCGATGGAATCGAAACCGCCGAGTCGCTGCGGGCGCACGTGCCGGCCGCCGCGCTGCGCATCGTGGCGCTGACCGGCTGCGAGTCGCTGGTGAAGCGGGAGCGCATGCATGCGGTCTGCGACGACGTCCTGCAGAAGCCGTGCGCTCCGGAGCTGATCACGTCGCGCATCCAGTCGCTTCTGGGTGTGGCCGTTTGAACGCCTGCCCATCGAAGCGCGTCCTGCTGGTGGACGATCACGAGGACAGCCGGATCATCTACCGGACGGCCCTGCTGCACGCGGGGTTCTCCGTAGCCGAGTGCGGCGACGGGGAGAGCGCCGTTCGCTCCGCGCGCCAGCACAGCCCCGATCTGATCCTGATGGACCTGTCGCTTCCGGTGCTGGACGGCTGGGAAGCGACTCGCATCCTGAAGGCGGATGCGCGCACCCGGCACATCCCGATCGTGGCGCTCACCGCGAACGCGCTGCCCTCGGATCGCGCGCGCGCCGGTGGCCTGAGCTTCGACGGGTTCCTTACCAAGCCTGTAACCCCGCGCCGCGTGCTGAGCGAGATCGAGTCCCGGCTCGGCTCGATTTCGCACGAAGCACCCGCGCACCGCCAATAGCCGAGGGAGCGAGACCCAGCCATGGACGACACCGCAAGAGAGACCCGGTTTGAAGTCGCGCTCCCGCTGTCGCACGATCGCAGGGAGCGATTCGACCTGCGGCTGCAACAGGCGGAAGACTTCCTTCGCCAGTCGCTCCAGGAGCTCGACTCCCTGGAAGCCGGCGCGGGAGAGGGCGGCACGGCAAGGGCGGTGGTGGTCGACCTGCCGACGGACACGTGGGTCGCCACGTTCGAGCGGTCCTCCGAGCGCGAGGAGCGCGCCGCGGCCGGGGTGTCCCCGATCCTCGTCGTCGATTTGCAGGAGCGCTCGCGTGCGGCGCTGGGCGAGCTCCTGCGGACGAGCGGCTACCCGGTGCTGGAAGCGGGAAGCTCTTCCGACTTCCCGGCCGATGCGGAGCTCACCCCGCGGTTGATCGTCTTCGACCCGGGGCCGTACATGGACGCGGCGCTCCGCACGGTGGCGCGCATGCGGATCCAGCAGGCGGAGCCGGTGCCGGTGGTGCTTCTAACCGCGGCCGTCACCCCGGAGACGCGCAGCCAGGCGCTCGCCATCGGATGCGCCGAGGTGCTGCCGAAGCCGTGCGCGCCCGCGGAGCTGCTCTCCGTGATCGGACGCCTGCTGGGGCCGGCGCCGGTGCACGCGGAGTGATTCAGGGCCGCGCGGCGGCGCGCGGCCCGAGTGCCGCATTGCCCAGAGTGTCGCCATCCGCTATCTTGTTGGAAAGGCGCAGCTTGCGCCCCCTTCGCTTTCTTCTTCGGGACCACCGAACTTCTTCCAAGGGGAGCCCCCTCCCCGGCGATCCGGTTCTCTGACCTCGCAAGCCGGCAGAGGTCGCTCCCCGCCCTCGTTTCGAGGGGACATGAACCAGCCCGCTCCCACCTTTGAGCAGTTCGCGGCGAACCGGCTCGTCGCCGACCGCAACCTGATCACGCGGGACTGGGTCGACACGCTGTCCGCGCAGCTCGACCTGGACCCGCGCCGCGTTCTGCCTCACAACGACCTGCTGGACCACATCCCCGTCGTCCTGGCCAGGGCGGCGGATTTCCTGCTCGTGCCAGACCAGGAGAAGCTCACCGCCGAGAAGGTGGTGACCGACGAGATGCGGGACATCGCCAATCTGCGGCGGGGGCAGGGGTTCGACGTGCAGGAGATCATCCGCGAGTTCGACGAGCTGGCGCGGCTGCTGGATGCCGCCGCGCTCCGCTGGCTGGACGACTACCCGGGCGTGCCGGACGTCAAGGGTGTGGGGCGGGTCTTCGGGCGGCTGAACCGCGTGCCGCTGCTGATGGGGCAGATCACCGTGGGAACCATCGAGGAGGAGCGCACCTCTCTCCTGCGGCAGCTCGCCATCGCGGAGGAGGAAGAGCGCCTCCGCCTGTCGCGCGAGCTCCACGACCAGATGGGGCAGCTGGTGACGGCGCTGCTGCTGGGGCTGCGCGGCCTCCAGCACGAGTCCACCTCCGCGGAGCAGTCCGAGCGGATCGTGGAGCTGGAGAAGCTGGCGGACCGCATCGCGCGCGAGGTGCAGCAGCTCGCCCTCGACCTGCGCCCGCCGGCGCTGGACACGCTGGGGCTTCCGGCGGCGCTGGAGAGCCTGCTGCACGAATGGTCGGCGCGGAACGGCGTCGAGGCGGATCTGCAGAGCATCGGGATCGCCGGCGAGCGGTTCCCCGCCGAGGTCGAGACCATGCTCTACCGCGTGGCGCAGGAGGGTCTCACCAACGTGTCGAAGCACGCCCGGGCCTCGCGCGTGAGCCTGGTGCTCGAGCGCCGGGGCGAAAACCTCTCCATCATCATGGAAGACGACGGAGTCGGGTTCGACCCGGAGGCGGTTCTCACCTCTCCAGACAAGGCGCGGCGGCTGGGTCTGCGCGGGATGCGCGAGCGCGTGGCGCGGCTGGGCGGGACGCTGGAGATCGAGTCGTCGCCGGGCGCGGGCACCTGCCTCTTCATCCGCGCGCGCGTCCCGGCCGGCGAGGCCGCGCCGGGCGCCGGCCCCGCGCGATGAGCGCGGTGCGCATCGTACTGGCCGACGACCACGAGGTGGTGCGCGCCGGGATGAAGGCGATGCTGGAGGCGAGCCGCGGCATCGAGATCGTGGGCGAGGCGCGCAATGGCGAGGAGGCGATCGCGCGGGCACGGGAGCTGAAGCCGGACGTGGTGGTGATGGACCTCTCGATGCCCGTGCTGGGCGGCGCCGAGGCCACCACGCGCCTCTCCCGCGAGCTTCCGGAGGTGAAGGTGCTGGTGCTGACCTCCTTTGACGACCGCGGCCACCTGACGCGGCTCCTGGATGCCGGGGCGGCGGGATACGTGCTGAAGCGCGCCGCCGCCGACGAGCTCGTCCGCGCCATCCGCATGGTGGCCGAAGGCGGTACCTACGTGGACCCCGGCCTGGCCGGCAACCTCCTGCGCGGCTCGCGCCGCGCTTCGGATTCGTTCACCTTCCCCTCCGCCGCGCTGAGCGAGCGCGAGGAGGCGGTTCTGCGGGCGATCGCCTGGGGGCAGAGCAACAAGGAGATCGCCGCCACCCTGGAGATCAGCACCAAGACGGTGGAGACCTACAAGGCGCGCATCACCGAGAAGCTCGGGCTGCGCACCCGCACCGAGATGGTACGGTACGCGCTCAGCCGCGGATGGCTCGCGGAGAGCTGACCGAGAGTTCCTGGAGACAGAGCGGGCGGCCAGGTGGCCGCCCGCTCCGTGAACTGCAACCGCATGGCTCACACAGAGACACAGAGACACAGAGACATAGAGACACAGAGACACAGAGAGAACAGCAAAAGGGTTTCTGTGGCTTGCAGTTCTCTCTGTGGCCTCTGTGTGAGGCTTTTCTCTGTCGTTCTCTCGCTGCGCCTCTGCGTGAGACCATTTCCCCGTCCAGCTCCGCTACGCTCAGCGGTGCGCGTGGAGGAGGGCGAGGAGCTGCGAGAGCGGGGAGTCGGGGTCGTCCTCGGCCTCGGCTTCCGCATCGGCGGCGACGGCGGCGGCGATCTTATGGCGCGCCTTCCAGACTTCGCAGCGGCATCCGGGCGCAATGCTGAGGACGTGCTCGTCCCTGCCATCCCCGATGTACTCCGCGGTCGCCTGCGCTACCGCGCGGACGAGGGTGCGGATCAGCTGGACGTCGGCATCCGGACCTCGAGCCGGCAGCTCCATCCATCCTGCAGAATTGTTCCCGTTCATCGGGGTGCCTCGGGGAGCGGTGGGGGGACCGGCGGGGCGCGGAAAGGCACGCTCACATTCTACAACCGGACCGGGCCCGCCGGATCTCATTCCGTTTCTCGCGAGTCGGTATGCATCGGAGGAAATGTTCTCACGCAGAGACGCAGGGGAGAACTGCAACTGCATGGCTCACACGGAGACCCAGAGCCACAGAGAGAACAGCAAAAAGGTTTTCTCTGTGGCTCGCAGTTCTCTCTGTGCCCTCTGTGTGAGGCTTTTCTCTGTCGTTCTCTCCCTGCGTCTCTGCGCCTCTGCGAGAATGCACACCGGTTTCCTCTCCGAACGACGAGCGCCCCGGCTCACTGCGAGCCGGGGCGCTTTTCCTGGATGAAACGGAGCTCTCCGCTACTTCGTCCAGCCGGCGCCGTCGTACAGGAAGGGGAGACGAACGACGCGAGCGGCGGAGCCGGCCATGACCACGCACATCAGGTGCACCAGGAGGGCGGGGAGCCCCACCATCCAGTAGCAGCCGGCGACCACGAGGAACCAGGCGATGCCGATCACCACCCGCCCCTTGTACACCTGCCCCGCTCCGGGGACGACGAGGCTCATCAGCGCGGCGGTCTTGTGCAGGTGCCTGCGCCGCACGAACCAGCGGCGCGGGTGGCGGCTCGTGGAGCGCTTCTCGATGCGGTACTCCGGCGCCGCGGCGATCCGCCGCTGGCACGCTTCACACCAGCCCGCCACGCCGGCACAGCCGCACCGGGAGCACAGATTCGTCGCCATGATGATCCTTTGGGGAGGGGAGGTGGGGCCGCTACGAGCGGGAAGGTGGCAGGGCTGCGACGCGGGTCACGGCGCGGCTTCGGAGACGGGCGGGGCGCCGCTGCCGGACAGGAGCGTCTCGATCTTGACGAGCAGGCGCGGCAGGTCGATCGGCTTGGTGTCGTAGTCGTCGCAGCCGGCTTCCAGCGCCTTGGCCCGATCGCGGGACATGGCGTGCGCGGTGAGGGCGATCACCGGGACGTGGCGGGTGGCCGCGTCCCCCTTCAGCCGGCGCGTCGCCTCCCACCCATCGAGCACCGGGAGGCTCATGTCCATCAGCACAAGGTCGGGCGCGTGCGACCTGGCCATCTCCACTCCGGCGGCGCCGTCCAGCGCCAGGAGCACCTGAAATCCTTTCCGCTCCAGCCGCCGCGACAGCATGTCGCGGTTCATCTCGTTGTCTTCCACCAGCAGGATCTTGGGCATATCGTCACTGAAGAGGGCTCACGCGGGGAGCGCGCGCCTCTCTCCTCCGGTCCGGGTGATCAGGGGGCGCTCGGCGCCGAAGCCGCCGAGCAGTTCGCACACCCGGTGAAGGAGCGCGTCGGGCGAGTCGCCAGCCTTGCGGACGATCGTCTCCACGTAGCCGTTCAGCCGCCGGCGCTCCTCGCGGGTGAGGTCGTGCGACGTCACCACCACCACGGGCACGGAGCGCCAGTCGGGGTGCTGGCGCACCCGCTCGTGGAATTCGAATCCGTCCATCTCGGGCATCAGCAGGTCCAGCAGGATCAGCCGGGGGCGCTCCTCCTCCATCCGCTCCAGCGCCACCCTTCCGTTCTCCGCTTCGCGCACCGTCCAGCCTTCCGCCTCCAGCATGGTGCGCAGCAGCGCGCGCGCCGCGTCGTCGTGGTCCACCACCAGCACGCCGCCCTGCACGTCGGCGCTGGAGTGCTTGCGCAGGAGCCGTGAAAGGCGTCCGCGGTTCACCGGCTTGGTGGCGTACGCGGCGGCCCCCAGCGTGAAGCCCCGGTTGGGATCGTCCACCATGGTGAGCATCACCACGGGGATGTTGCGCACCGCCGGGTCGGCCTTGAGCGCCGCGAGCACGGCCCAGCCGTCCATCCCGGGCATCATCACGTCCAGCGTGATGGCGACCGGCTGCATCTCCCGCGCAAGGCGGAGCCCTTCCTCGCCGCCATCCGCCACCAGGACGCGGAACCCCTCCCTCCCCAGGAAGCGCTGCATCAGGTCGCGCTGCACCGGGTCGTCGTCGATCACCAGGACGCAGCTCGCGCCGGATGGAAGCGCGTCGCCCTTGCCGCGCCACTCGCTGGGCGCCAGGGCGAGGACGGGCTCCGGGTCCGCGGCGCGTATGACGGCGGGGAGCTTGATGGTGAACGTGCTCCCCTCGCCCGGCACGCTGCGCACCGTGACGTCGCCGCCCATCATCTGGCAGAAGCGGCGGGTGAGGGCCAGCCCCAGCCCGGTGCCGCCGAACCTGCGCGTGGTGGAGGCGTCCGCCTGGGTGAAGTCCTGGAAGAGCTTCACGATCTGCTCGGCGCTCATCCCCACGCCCGTATCCGTCACCTGGAACAGCACCCACTCCCGCCCGTCCATCCGCTCGCGCCGCGCGTTGACGGTGACGGTGCCGCCGTGCGTGAACTTGACCGCGTTGGACAGGAGGTTGGAGAGCGCCTGGCGCACCTTCATCTGGTCCGCGTGCATCACGCCCAGCCGGGGAGCCAGCTCCACGCGCAGCGTGTTGGAGTTGGTCCGCACGATCGGCCCCATGGTGGAGGTGATCTCGTGGATCAGCTCGGCCAGGTCGAAGCTCTCCAGGAACAGCTCCATCTTGCCGGCCTCGATCTTGGAAAGGTCGAGGATGTCGTTGATGAGGGCGAGGAGGTGCTTCCCCGCCGTGCCGATCTTGTCCAGGTCCGCGGTGAAGTCCAGCAGACCGCGCTCCACGGCCTCTTCGTGGAGCATCTCCGAGTAGCCGAGGATGGCGTTGAGCGGCGTCCTCAGCTCGTGGCTCATGTTCGCCAGGAAGAGGCTCTTGGTGCGGTTGGCGCTCTCGGCGGCCTCGCGGGCGTTGACCACCTCCTGCTCGGTGCGCCGCCGCTCCGTGACGTCCTCCAGCGCCAGCACCAGGAGCTCGTCGTGGTCTCCCGCCTTGAGCTTGCGCGCGTTGAGCAGCATCACGCGCCGCCCGATCGCGGGAAAGTCGTGCTCCAGCTCGAAGTCGTTGAAAACGGAGCTGCGCGGGATGATCTCTTCTAGAAGGGTGCGCAGCGCCGGGACGTTCCACTGGCCGTTGCCCAGCTCGTAGATCCGCCGCCCCTCGGTTTCCGCGGCGGCGACGGCAAAGGTCTCGTAGAAGGCACGGTTGCCGCTGCGCACCCGCAGCCCCGGATCCAAGATCAGGAGCGGCTTGCGCACCGTGTCGACGATGTCCTGCGCATACGACTCGATGGCCCTGAGGCTCGCCTGGGTGGCGCGGCGCTCGGTGACGTCTTCGATGGCGAGCACCAGGCGGTCGGCGTGGCTCCCGGGGCGCAGCTTGCGCGCGTTCAGCACCATCACCCGCTGCCCGATGACGGGGAAGGTGTGCTCCAGCTCGAAGTCGTTGAAGACGGAGCCGGTGCTCATCACCTCTTCCAGCAGGGTGCGCAGCGCGGGGATGTCCCACTGCCCGTTGCCGAGCTCGTAGATCGGCAGGTTCTCGGTTTCCTCGCACGTGACGCCGAACGTCTTGTAGAACGCGCTGTTGGCGCTGCGCACCCGTAACGCGGTGTCCAGCATCAGCAGCGGCTCGCGGACGGTGTCCACGATGTCGCGCGCGTACGTCTCGATCTCCTCCACCCGCGGCGCCGCGGTGGCTACGGGGCCGGAAGTGCGCTGTGCGGCCATGTTGCGCCTGCCTGGGAGCGGGTGGCACCGCGCCGCGCCTGGCGGAGCGCGGATGCGGAGGAGCTGATTTGTTGACCGGATGGTTAATGTAAGCTACTCTATATTGTACGATTGGTCAACAAGACGAAACCGTCGAAGGACAAAGGGGATAGATGCCGGGCGAGAGAGCTTCCGAGGACGTGCGGCGCGAGCAGATCCTGCAGGCGAGCTTCGAGGTGGCATCGCGCGAGGGGATCGGCGGCCTGACGATCCGCGCCGTGGCCGCCGAGGCGAAGCTCAGCCATTCGCTGGTCGTGTTCTACTTCCAGCGAAAGGAGCGGCTGGTGCTGGAGCTCCTGGAATGGCTCATCGCCACGACCGCGGTGCTGCACGTGCCCCCCGAGGTCGCCCGCATCCCCGGCGCGCTCGACCGGCTGCACGCCGTCCTCCAGGGGGAGCTGGCGCGGCTGCTGGAGCAGCGGAAGCACACGCGCCTCTTCTTCGAGTACTGGGCGCGCGGCACCAACGACGACGAGGTGCGCGCGCGCATCAGCGCCGAGCTGGAGCGCCACCGCGGTGCGTTCCGCGTGATGATGGAGGAGCTTCTCGCGTCCGAGCCGGCCGCCTTCCGGGGGGTGAGCGCGGATGCGATGGCGGCGGTCGCCGTGAGCTGGCTGCAGGGGTGCGCGGTGCAGGGGATGATCGCCCCGGAGCACTTCGACATGGACGCGTACCTGGCCGCCGTGCGCGGCTTCACCACGCGCCTCGCGGAGCCACAGCCGGCCGCGGCCGTGGTGTAGGGCCGCAACGCCGGCACGGCAGAAACGCAGAGGGGCAGGAGAGAACGGCGACTGCATGGCTCACACAGAGACACAGAGCCACAGAGAGAACCGCAAAAGGTTTTCTCCGTGGCTTTCAGTTCTCTCTGTGGCCTCTGTGTGATGCTTTCCTCTGTTGTTCTCTCCGTGCACCTCCGCGTGAGACAAGCCGGTCAGAATGCACACCGGTGTCCTCTGAATGGTGTGAGGCGCGGTAGATTTTCTTTGATTCTCACCGGACTGCGCTTTACAGTGCATGCGCCGCCAGCCTCATGCATCCCCCCACACTCCACACACTGATGCCAATCTCCGGACGCTGCCTCGCGCTCGTCGCGTGCGCCATGCTGGTTGCCGGTGCGGCGCACGGACAGCGCCCGCTCAACCTGGACATGGAGCAGCCGGGGATCGCCGCCCCCGCGTTTCCGTGGGGCTGGTATTCGCCCGAGCTGGAGTCGCCCGCGGCGGAGCGGCAGGCGCGCATCGACAGCATCGTGCGCCGCGGCGGGCGCCGCAGCCTGCGCATCGAACGCACGCGGGCCGGTGCGGCCTGGATCGGGTCCAGCGACCTGTCCACGAAGGGGCTGGCGGGGAGGCGCATTCGCGTGACGGGGTGGGCGCGGACGGAACGGCTGCAGGGCGGCGCCGCGGTGCTGCGGGTGGAGACGATGCGCGACGGCTACCAGACGATCCGCGTGGACAGCATGCCGGGCGCGGGGCTGCGCGGCACCACCGGATGGACGCGGCTGGCGCTGGAGACGGTGCTGGACACGGGCGCCGTGTACCTGGGCGTGGGGATGCAGGTGAGCGGCACCGGCACCGCGTGGTTCGACGACCTGGCGCTGGAGGTCGACGGCAGGCGCATCACGGCCGAGCCCGGGCCCGCGCGGGCCACCGCGGCCGAGCGCGCGTGGCTGCGGTCCCGCGCCGTGCCGCTCGGCTCGCAGGGCGCGCTGCGAACGGAGCCGTTCCGCGCCATCGTGGGCGACGCGCGCGTGGTGTCGCTGGGGGAGGGGACGCACGGCACGCGCGAGTTCTACCAGATCAAGCACGAGCTGATCGAGCACCTGGTGGAGCGGATGGGCTTCGCCGTCGTGATGCTGGAGGCCAACCAGCTGCAGACCGAGCGGGTGAACCGCTACGTGCTCACCGGCGAAGGCACGGCGCGCGAGGCGATGTCCGGGCTCTTCAAGATCCTGCAGACGGAGGAAGTGCTCGAGATGGTGGAGTGGCTGCGCGCCTGGAACGCTTCCGGCAAGCGGCCCGTGGAGGTGGTGGGCTACGACATGCAGGACCCGCGGCTCCCCATCGACAGCGTGCTCGCTTTCCTCAGGCGCAGCGATCCCGCATTCCTGGCGGCAGCGGACAGCGCGTACGGCGCCATGCGCGCGGCGTGGCTCCCCGGCCCCTACCCGGACCGGCCGGACAGCACGGTGGGCCGGTGGCAGGCGAGCGCGGACGTGGTGCGGCGGCACCTGGGGGCGCGCGCTCCGGCGTACCTGGAGCGCGCCCGCAGCCGCGACGACAGCGCGGCCGTCGCCTGGGCGCTGCAGAACGCGGAGGTCGCGTACCAGGCGAGCAGCCTCGGCAACTCGACGCCCATGCGCGTGCGCGACAGCGCGATGGCGCTCAACATCCGCTGGTCGCTGGCGCAGCGCCCGGCGGGTACGCGCGCCGTGGTCTGGGCGCACAACAGCCACGTCTCCCGCGCGCCGGAGTGGATGGGCGCCTACCTCGAGCGTCTGCTCCCCGGGCAGGTGCGCGCGTTCGGCTTCACCACGGCGCAGGGGGAGTACAGCGCGTTCAGCACCTGGGCGCGCGACGCGCGGACGCGGCAGAACGGCGTCTTTCGCATCGCGCCGGTGCCGCCGCCGGCCGGAGGGGTGGCCGCCGAGCTGTTCTCGCTCGGCGCACCCCTCACCCTCGTGGACCTGCGCGGAGCTTCCAATGCGGCCGGGGGACGATGGCTCGCGGAGCCCCGCCCGTTCCTAGGCATCGGCGGCAGGGCGGCGGACTACGGCTACCGCCCCATTCGCGTGGCGGCGGAGTTCGATGCGCTGATCTACGTCCCCAGCACCACCGCCGCGCGCCCGCTCCCCTGACTGCCGTTTCGCACGGAGACGCAGAGGGGCAGGGAAAGGGCACGGAGGAACAGGCGGAGCCCTCTTCTTTCCTCGCGGTTCCCTCTGTGTCTCTGTGTGAAGCGCGGTTGAGGTTCTTCTCCGCGCGCACGGCCCTTGCGCTCCATCGGGTGTTTCGGCCCGACTTCGCGCTGGCCCGGTGATACCCTGTGACTCAGACGACCCCTTCCTCGACGCCCCCCGGCCCCCCGGCCCGCCTCCGCGATCCGGAGCGGCTTGCCGTGCTGCGCGCCACCGGGCTGCTGGACGAGGAGCGGGTGGAGCTCTTCGACCGGCTGGCGCGCGCGGCCGCCCACGCCCTGCACGCCCCCGTCGCGCAGGTGACCCTCGTCGCCGAGGACCGGCAGCTCCCCCGCGCCAGCTTCGGGGCTGAAAGCGGCACGATGGTGCTCGACGACTCGCTCTGGCAGCACGTCGCCGCGTCCGGCGAGGCGCTCGTGCTGGGCGACACCCGCGCGGGGGACGGCCACGCCACGGGTGAGAACGGGGTCGCCGCGTACGCCGCGATGCCGCTCACCACCGCGGCGGGGCACACGCTGGGCGCGCTGTGCGTGATGGACTTCGCGGCGCGCGAATGGACCGACGGCGAGGTGGAGATCCTGCGCGACCTGGCCGCGCTGGCCGTGGCGGACATCGAGCACCGGCTACGCTCCGATCACGGGGAGAGCGAGGCGCGCTTCCGCACCCTCACCGAGGTGAACCCGGACGGCATCGTCGTGATGGACGACACGGGGATCATCGTCTCGGCGAACCCCGCCATGGAGCGGATCTTCGGCTACGCGGACGGGGAGCTGGCGGGGGAGCCGCTCTCCATCCTCGTGCCGGAGCGGTTCCGCGATGCGCACAACAAGGGGATGCAGCGCTACCTGGCAACGGGAAGGCGCAACATCCCGTGGAGCGGCCTTGAGCTTCCCGGGCTCACCCGGAGCGGGCGCGAGATCGCCATCGAGATCGCCTTCGGGGAGTACGTCCACGAGGGGCGGCACGTCTTCGCCGGGTTCATCCACGACATCTCGCGCAGGAAGCGCGAGGAGGCGCGCAGGCTGACGGAGCACGCCGTCACCCGCGTGCTGGCCGACGCGGCGACGGTGGAGGATGCCGCGCCCGGCATCCTGCGCACCATGGGCGAGATGCTGCGCTGGGACCTCGGCGCCCTGTGGCGCGTGGAGGCGGGGGTGCTGTGCTTCGTGGCCGGGTGGCGCGGGCCGGGGGTGGACGGCGAGCGCTTCGAGGCGGCCAGCCGCGCCGCCGTCCTGCGCCCGGGCGAGGGCCTCCCCGGCCGGGTGTGGGAGCGGGGGGAAGCCGTGTGGATCCAGGAGATCGCGAACGAGCACAACTTCCCCCGCGCCCGCCTCGCCGCCGAGGCGGGGCTGCGCACCGGGTTCGCCTTCCCCGTCACGGGCGCCGGCCGCACGCTGGGCGTCATCGAGTTCTTTGCCCGCGACGCGGAGATCCCGGACGAGTCGATGCTCCGCACCATGGAGGCGATGGGAAGCGAGATCGGCCAGTTCATCGTGCGCAAGGAGGCCGAGGCCGCACGCGATCGCGCGCTCGCCGAGGCCGTGGAGGCCCGGGGCAGGGCGGAGGAACAGGCGGTGGAGCTGGAGACGCAGACCGGCGCGCTCCAGACGCAGGCCGCCGAGCTCCAGGAGACGCAGGCGGAGCTGGAGATCGCCGTCTCCGAGCTGCAGCAGGCGAACGCCGAGCTCACCGCCCGCACCGCCGAGGCCGAGCAGGCGACCGCGGACGCGGAGGAGGCGAACCGCGCCAAGTCGCAGTTCCTGGCCAACATGAGCCACGAGCTGCGCACCCCCATCAACGCGGTGATGGGCTACACCGACCTGCTGGAGATGGGGATCGCGGGCCCGCTCACCGATGCGCAGCGGGCCCACCTGGACCGGGTCAAGGCCAGCAGCCAGCACCTGCTCTCGCTGGTCAACGAGATCCTGGACCTGGCAAAGGTGGAGTCCGGCCAGCTGCGCGTGGTGCGCGAGCGGTCGGCGCTGGCCGTGGCGCTGGACGGCGCCCTGGGGCTCGTGCTGCCGCAGGCGTCGCGCGCGGGCGTCGCGGTGCGCAACGAGGTGGACCCGGATACGAACGCGGCGTACTGGGGCGACCCCGAGCGCGTGCAGCAGGTCCTGGCGAACCTGCTCACCAACGCCATCAAGTTCACCCCCCGCGGCGGCGGCGTGCGGGTGTCGTGCGGCATAACGGACCAGCCGGACCCCGGCGTACAGGCGCGCGGTTCGGGAAGCTGGCTGCGCGTGCAGGTGGAGGACAGCGGCATCGGGATCGCCCCGGAGCACCAGGAGGAGATCTTCCAGCCCTTCTTCCAGGTGGACGGCGGGTACACGCGGGAGAGCGGCGGCACCGGGCTGGGGCTCTCCATCAGCCGCCGCCTGGCACGCCTGATGGGGGGCGACGTCACTCTCCAGAGCCGCACCGGCCAGGGCTCCTGCTTCACCCTCTGGCTCCCCGCCGACTCGGAGCCGCCGGCCGGAGAGGAGCGCCCGCGTGCCGCGCCCGCCGCCGCCCCCGCGGTCCCGCGGCTCGCCGAGGTCGGGCGCATGCTGACGCGCCGCGCGGACGACGTCGTGGAGGAGTGGGGCGCCCGGCTGCGCGCGGACCCCGCCCTGTCCGCGGCCCACGACCTGGACCGCGCCCAGCTGGAGGACCACATGGCCACCGCGCTGATGGAGGTTGGGCTGGCCCTGCTGGCGCTGGGTGAGGGCGGCGGCGAGCTCGCCCTGCTGCGCGACGGCACGGACATCCAGCGCGTCGTCTTCGACCGGCACGGCCGGCAGCGGTCCAGGCTGGGCTGGTCGCGCGCGGCGCTCCACCGCGAGTACCAGATCCTCCGAGAGCTGGTGGAGGCGGCGCTGCGCCGGAGCCTCCCGCCGCACGAGGAGGGGACGGTGGACGATACGATGGCCGTCCTGCGCCAGCTCCTGGAGCAGGCGGAGCGGATCAGCCTGGATGGCTGGCAGAAGGCGGAGCACCTCATTCTGAGTGGGATCAAGGAGAGCCGCGGGCGGGGGTGAGGGGGGCGGCCCTCACCCCCGGCTCGTTACACTCGCCTGCCCCCTCTCCCGATCACAGGAGAGGGCTCCGCCCTCACGTTATCGAGAGAGGGGGCTGGAACCCCGCGCGCTTCACCCATGCCCTGTAGGGGCGCGATTCATCGCGCCCGCCCTATCCCTTCCTCGACCCCCGCCCGCCGCACCAATCCCGTAGGGGCAGACCTGCGTGTCTGCCACCGCCCGCCCGCCTCGACCTCCGCCCCCCGCCCCGATCCCGTAGGGGCCGCCCCGCGTGGCTGCCCGTGCCCGCCCCCGCCACGCCGCCCGCGATCCGCAACGACGCCGACGGATCTCTTTCCGCGTCTCCGCGCCTCCGCGTGAGACCGCTGTTACCGGTCTCCAGGCCGCAACCACTTCCGCAGGAACGCGAGCGTGGTGCAGGTGGAAACGCGGAAACTCGGGCTCGTGCTGAATTCATCGATGCTGTGGCCGATCCCGGGAAGCTCGAGCAGCGTCACGGGGACGCCCGCGGCGCGCAGGGTGTCGCGCATGGAGCGGGACTGCCGCAGCGGGACGACGCCATCCGAGGTGCCGTGGACCAGGAGGAACGGGGGCGCGCCGGCCTTCACGTGCACCGCGGGCGAAGCGAGAAGCGCGCGCTCCATCACGGATTCGGGAGGCGCACCCAGGAAGTTCTCCACCATCCCGCGCTGGCTGGGGTCCAGCGCGCCCGCCGTGCGGATGTCCTGCGGCCCCGCCAGCGCCACCACCGCGCTCACCGCCGGCGACACGTCGCGAATGGTGCAGGCACCATCCAGCCCGGGCACATCCGCGGCGGTGCCGAGCATCGCCGCCAGGTGCGCCCCCGCCGAGTGGCCCAGAGCCCCGATGCGCGCCGGGTCGATGCGGTACGTGCCCGCATTCGAGCGGAGAAAGCGAACCGCGCAGCGCACGTCCTCCACCGCCGCCGGGAAGATGTTGCGAGGCGCGCCCGCCAGCCGGTAGTTGATCGATGCAGCCGCGTACCCCTGCGATACGAGCACGCGCATCGCGTGGTGGTACGCGCTCTTGTCGCCGCCGCTCCACCCGCCGCCGTGGATCAGCACCACGAGCGGGTACGGCCCCTCTCCCGCCGGCCAGGCGACGTCCATGCGCTGCGGCTGTCCGTCCATGACCGCGTAGGTGACGTCGCGGGCGGTACGGATATTCGCGGCGGTTGGCGCGGGAAGGGTGCAGTCGCGCGTCACCGCCACCGACTCGCCGCCGGAGCTACCGGTGGGCGCGGGCACCGGTGCTCCCGAGCAGGCGGCGGCCATGGTCAGGGCCAGAGCGCATCTCTTTCTCAGAACGCCTCATTCGTTTCGCATGGAGGTGGGCGGAGGCACACACGGAAACGGCCGGAGCACCGAGTGTGCCCGGCCGGGAATGCCGCCTTCGATCCGCGCCTCCGTGTCACTGCACCGGGATGCTCTTCGCCACTGCTTACATCGCACCAGCCGACATCGTCCGCGCCACACCCACCGCGGCCCCGCCCAGCACCAGCCACGCGGAGTTGACCCGGTAGCGGATCAGGAGCACCGCGCTCGCCAGCGCCAGCGCGATGGTCAGCGGGTCGACGAGGGCGGTGCGCGCAAGCTGGATGGTGACCACCGCCATCAGCGCCAGCGACGCGACGTTGACCCCGTCGAGCGCCGCCCCCGCCGCCGGCGAGGAGCGGATTCGCCGCACCAGGGGCCCGCTCGCCGCCACGAAGACGAACGCGGGAAGAAAGATCGCGACCGTCGCCACCACCGCGCCGGGGACGCCGGCCAGGATGTACCCGATGAAGGTGGCCGTCGTGAAAACCGGGCCGGGAGTGACCTGTCCGATGGCGACCGCATCGAGAAGCTGGCGCTCCGTCAGCCATCCCAGCCGCTCCACGAGGTCCGCGCGCAGGAAGGCGACGAGCACGTACCCGCTCCCGAACAGCACCGCGCCTATCTTGAGGAACACTCCAAAGATCGCCCCCAGCGACGCCGGAGCCACGCTCGCCCCCGCCGCCGCTCCGGCCGGCCACACCAGCGCGATCCCCGCCGCGCGCACGCCATCCGACGCGGTCCGCTTCCCGATCGCGCACGCGAGAGCCGCCATCGCGAGCACGAGCAGCTCGTTCACCCCGAGGCCGAACAGGAGGGCGGCCCCGGCCCCCACGATCCAGAGCGCGCGGCTCTTGAGCGCCGTGCGCCCGAGCCCCGCGACCGCCTGGAGGATGACGGCGATGACGACGGGCTTGACGCCGTACAGGAGCCCGGCCGCCTGCGGCATCGTCCCGAAGCGCACGTACGCCCACGCCAGCGCTCCGACGATGATCGCCGCCGGAACGATGAAGGCCGCCCCCGCCACAACGAGGCCCGCCCAGCCACGACGCTCGCGGCCCACGTGCATCGCCAGCTCGGTGGAGTTGGGGCCGGGGATCAGGTTCGTCGCGCCCAGATAGTCGAGGAAGTCCTCGCGCGTGAGCCACCCGCGCCGCCGCACCACTTCGTCCTCCATCATCGCCACGTGCGCCGCCGGCCCGCCGAACGCCGTGGTGCCGAGCTTCACGAAGAGCAGCGCGAGCGCGGGGAGGGAAGTCTGCGGTGGGTGCGTCATGGGGGGCTGGGGGACTGGGCGAGTGAACTCGCGGCAACAACAGCACAAAGTCCGCCTGCGCGGACTCGGGGGCGGGATCTCGGCGCGTCCTGAATGCCGGCGCGATCAGGAGCCTGTTGCCAGGAGCGAATGAACTCGCCGCTGGAACCACACGAAGTCCGCCTCCGCGGACTCGTGGTCGGATGCCGCGTTTCTCGAGCCGGCTTCAGCCGTCTTCCCGTGGTTCCAGCCGGGGGATTCATCCCCCGGCCATCCGGCGCCGGCGCACCACACCATCACAACCCCGCGGGCGCCGCCGTCGCCACCAGGACGGCGGTGGCGAGCAGCACCAGCACGCCCGCCGCGATCTCGACCGTCGCGGAGCGGCGCAGGCGCGCTGCGCCAACCTCGTCGCCGAGGGTGGGGCGGAGACGGCGCCAGTTGTACGCGCCGGTGCCGAAGACGGTGGCGAGGAGCGCGAGCTTGATCAGGAGCGTGCGACCGTAGTCCGTCTGCCAGAGCGCGGATGGAGCGCCCACGTGGAGCCAGGTGGCGAACAAGCCGGTGGCTGTGAGCGCCGCCGCGCAGACGAGGGCCACCGGGGAGAACGCGTTCACCAGCGCCGCGACGGCGGGGCCTCGCTCCTCCTTCGGCAGGCGCATGGCGGCCGGGACGCCCGCCGCCACCAGCACGAACAGCCCGCCGACCCACCCGCCCGCCCCCAGCACGTGCACCGCATCCGCCATGATCGCGAGGCCGCTGAGCCGCGGGACCGCCGACGCGTGTCCGGACAGAGCGGGCGCCACGGCGAGCGCCAGCCCGCCCAGCGCCGCCAGCGGCCATCCCGCTCCGCTCCGCCGCGCGGCGACGAAGCCCGCCAGCGCGATGATCGTCCCCACCGCCTGGATGATCCACCCCCAGCCCCAGGTGGTGCGCGCCAGCATCGTCGTGACCAGGCCGGCATCGACCGCGCCGGCGGGGCCGTGCATCGCGTACGACTGCGCGTACAGGCGCAGGACGGCGGCCAGCGCGACGAGCGCCGCCGCGGCGAGCCCGACTCCAGCCGCGCGCGCCGCCGCGGGTGCCGCCAGCGCACTTGCACCCAAACGCCCGGCGGCGGGGAGCACCACCAGGCGCAACGCGAGCGCACCCAGGACGCCGAGGAGCCCGATGTAGGTGAGCCAGCGCACGACGACGTACAGCGGCGACTCCGCGTCGAAGCCGGGGCCGCTGGGGAAGGTGGCCGCGTTGTGATGCGTCTCGTCCGGGTCCGCGGGCGGGGCGGGCTGGTCGGCGGGTGCCAGGCTGGGCGGCGGAGCGAGGCCCTCCGCGCCGGGGGCGATCACGAACGAATACCTGCCTCGCACCGGATGCCCGTCCGCGCCCGCGATCTGCCAGACGACGGTGTACTCCCCCGCCTGCAGCGCGCCGCCGATGGGCGCCACCAGGACGCGCGGCGAGTCGGCGGCGAGGGCGAGCGTGCCCAGCCGGATCTCCGCGCTGTCCGGCCCGATGAGCTGGATGCGCGCCACCGCCAGCTCGACGTTCTCGTTGAAGCTCAGCCGGATCTCGCGCGGAACCGTGCCCAGGTGCGCGCCGCTGGCGGGCTGGGCGCGCCGCAGCGCGCCGTGGGCGAGCGCGAGCTCAGGGACGGCCAGCGCCAGGAGGAGCAGGGCGGCGCGGAACGGCCATCGTCGCCAGCAAGCGTGCTTGGCCGGGGCCATGCTTCGGCGGTGTTCGAGGTGGATCATGGGGCGCGTCGATCGGGGAAACTATCCGGCGGGTGCCTGGTGCGTCGAGGGGGTGCCGGGCGCCGGCACCCCCTCGCGGCTCAGGGCTGCTTCGTGACGACGCGCCGCACCCCGGGATCTTGCCAGGCCTCGCGGAGCGCCGGATCTTCACGGATCTCCTGCTGAACCACCGGGTCGCGGACCAGCTCGCCGACCAGCGTCAGCAGCTTGTCGGTCGCGCGATCCTCCGCCGGCTGCGTGGGGGCTGCCGTGCCGTGGCCCATCGCCGCATGGCTCGTACTCGCGGAAACTGTTTGCGCGTTGTTCTCGGTGCCGTGGCCCATGGCGGCATGGCTCGAGGCGGCGGGCCGGCTGCTCGCGCTCCTCGCCGCGCCACTGTGCCGAGAATGGTCCATCGTACCCGCGGCGGTGCGGCCGGACCCCGAGTTGTTCATGCGGCTGTGGTCCGCGCCGGACATCGAATGCCGAGCGGTGGAGCGCGCGCCGTTCGTCGGCGTGTGCGATGCGGAGTGGCTTGCTGACCCGGCCACGGCGTGGCCCGTGCGCGAGTGATCCATCGCCTGCGCGCGGCTCGTGGATGCGGCCCCATGCCCGCTTCCGGCGTGCGCCTGTCCCGCCGTCGCGCCGTGATCCATCCCCGCGTGCGAGGCCGCACCGTGCTGCATGCCGGCGTGTGCCGAACCCGTATCGACCGAGGTGCCGTCGATGGTCATCGCGTGCATGTCGTGGCCGGCCGCGGCCGGGGCGGGCGCGGCGACGGTATCGCGCGCCGGTTTGGCCGCCTGGTCCTCGCCCGGCGAGCCCGAACACGCTGTGAGCGCGAGCGCCGCGAAGGCGATGCTCAACTTTCCGTGCATCCAACAACTCCTCGGGTCGTCGCTGGGACGCCCGCTCAATGGTTGTGCTGCGGCGTCGCGGGAGCGGCGGGCCGCACTCCTTGCTGGCGGCGAAGCTCGGCAAGGCGGCGCTGGACCTCCGGGTCGCTCCAGAGCCGGTGAAGGCGAGGGTCCGCGTGCACCCGCGCCTGGACCTGGGGATCGGAGAGCAGGCGCACCGCGAAGTCGATCGCCTGCGCGCTGTCCGACGCCGCGCCCTCGGTCGCGCCGCGGCTCGTCGTGCCGTGCATCTGCCGCACCAGGCGCCGCAGTGCGGTGTCGGCCTCGACGCGCTGGCGGATGACCGGGTCGGCCATCATCCGCTCGTGCAGCTCCGTCATCTGCCCGTTTGCGGATGCGGGGGCGCCCTGCTCGGGCTGCATCCCGGGCATCGCGGAGTGATCCGTCGACTGCGCCTGGCCGGCCGCCGGCTGAGCGCCCCCGTGCGCGGCGTGGCTCGTCTGGCCTGCCACGCCGTGGTTCGTCCCCGTGTGCGCCATGACGGCGCCGCGCGGCAGCGTGGGCTCGGGAAAGTCGGGGAGGAAGCCGACGGCGGGGCCGCCCATGTTCTGGATGCCCATCATCGTCCCCATCTCCCGCCACTCCCGCACCGTCATCAGGAACGAGGTGTCGTCGCGGTAGCGCGCGGCGGCGCGCAGGATCTCCTCGCGCTTCTTCTCGCGCGGCACCTTGGGCGACGCCAGGATGTCGGAGATCACGTCGTGCATCCCATGCAGGTTGTCGAAGACGATCGCCGCCTCCGGGTAGCGCTCCGCGAAGGTGGGGGCGATCGCGGCCGTCATGGGCATCACGCGGGGCATGTGCTCCGGCGCGTTCTCCAGCATCTGGCGGAAGCGCGCCACCGTAGCCGTCACGCCCGCCTGCCGCGCCTCGGGCGAGCGGGCCGTCATCAGCGGCTCGTAGAGGCCCACCTGGAGCCAGTGGTAGCCCCAGATCAGCCCGTTGAACTTGGGATACGCCTCGCGGAACGCCGTCGCGTAGTACTGCCCCTCCATCAGCTCCATCGACTTGGGAAGGGAGCTGAAGGCGAGGTCCGGGCGCGACTTGTAGTAGCGCATCACCGCCGCCACCTCGCGGTCCTTTTCCGCCTGGCTCAGCCGCTCGTCGCCCAGGACGTCGTAGATCTGGCGGTGGAGGATGTGCGCCCACTCGAACATCATCTTCGCTTCGGGCGCGAGCTTGGCGTACTCCACCTCGATCGCTGCCTCCTCCACCGGAAGCCGCGGCGGGGCCACCAGGAGCTTGCGCGTGATGTAGTCGTACTCCTTCACCTCCAGCTCGCTGGCGGGCGCGCCGGGCCGCGTCAACAGCTTCTCGTACAGGATGGCGTGCCCGTAGTCGAAGGCGTTGAAGAGCCGGTCCGCGCCCGGGTAGTTGCGGCGGAAGACCCAGTTGTGGCTCGCCGGCATGTAGAACTGCTCGTGCACCCGTGCCCACTGCGCGTGCGCGGGCTCGGCCACCATCCCCAGCCCCACCGCCAGTGCCGCGGCGCCCAGCACGCGGCGGGCGCGATATCCTCTATCCATCAAGATCCTCCGATCGCATCGTCTGAATAGGCCGCTCACCGCCCCGGCAGCAGCGTGCGCAGTGCGAACGCATGTGCCACGCCCACGGTGAAGCTCCACCCCTGCTCCTCGCCCGCGAAGCGGCGGCCGATGCCCAGGTCCACGTTGAACTGCGGGCTCGTCTGGTACCGGAGCCCCGCCTCCGCCGTCCAGCTCAGGCTCTCGTCGCTGTCCAGCGCCTGCTCGGCGAAAAGGTCCGCCGTCACCAGCAGCGAGCGGATGGGAAAGGTGCGGTCCACCGCGATCCCCGCCATCCAGCGCGACGCCTCGCCCACCTCGTCGCCCTCACCGGCATCCGGCCCCAGCGTGTACTCCGCGTTGGCGTGGATGCGCGCGCCGGAAAAGGAGCGCGTGGCGATCCCTTTGAGCGTGGGATACGCCCGGTCCGGTCCCAGCCCGCCCACGGGGAGCAGCACGTCCGCCGCGACGGCGAAGGCGGGGAGCGTGCGCGTCTCGTTGTTCAGGTTGTAGAGCGCGGAGAGCTCGATCCCCGCCAGCCCCGACGCCTTCCCGGCCGCCCCTGCATCAACGTGCGCCAGCGGGAACGCCAGCTCCAGCTGCGTGCGCGGAAGCACGCCCCACGCCACCTCCGGCGCGACCTCCCAGTTGTAGACGCCCCCCGCCTCTCGCTCCAGCCGCAGCGGCGCGAGCTGCAGCTCGAACGCGTGCCGCTCCACCGGAATTGCATCCTCCACCCGCACGGGGCGGCCCTTGTCCGTGTTGTAGTAGTCCGTCTGCGCCGCCGCCGGTCCACCGAGCGCCGCCGCCAGCGCCGCCCCCGCAACGATCCTGTACCCTGCTATCGCTCTATCGATCATCAGCCGCTCATCTCCACGATTTGATCCACCCCGGCGCGCATCCCGACCAGGCTTGCACAAGCGGTGATTTTACATAGCGTAAAACGTACGCGCAAGTTTCGGCCCTCCGATGTTTTCGTCACAGCCGCACGGCGTGCGCCTCCAGCGCTACGCGCGCCAACCCGAGAACGCCAACTGCGTGCTCCGCGGTAACGAAGGGGAAGTCGTCGAGGAAAGCGCCTAGCGGGTCGCCGCCCTCCAGACAGTCGAACAGCGTCTGGATCGGTACCCTGGTCCCGGCGAACACGGTCGCACCGCTGAGACGGTCCGGCGAGCGTGTGATTAAGGGTGAGGGCACAGGCATCGAGAGTGTGTAAAATTCGCGTTCTGGGCCGCCATCACGGCGCGGGCGAGAGGAAGCGGCTGCTCATCCACCCGATCCGATCCGTGGGGATCGGAGAACTCGGATCTTCTTCCCTGGGCCGTCCCGTTGTGGGAGGCGTTCGGCCATCCATTTTAACGAACCACCACACTCGGCCCGTCGCGTCCCTCCGCTCCGCGTGCGCGGTGCCACGCGCGCCCCTTGGATAGACGGCGATCTGATTCCCGTACGAGGCCGTGTCGATCTCCGGTCTGGAGCGCAACAGGTAACCGTCCCGGCTCACCGTGAAACGACGCGGCGAGCCAGTGTACCGCTTTGGAAGCTGGATCTCCGCCGTACCCACCACGTACCGATAAGGCTCGTATCCCACCCTGCCGCGCGTGCGTACCGGCCGGAGAAAGGCGAGCGACCATTCGTCATCCATGCAATGCTCGCCGTGCTCGACGAGGAGAGAGACGGGCTCGCCCGGCCGCCCCTTCCAGATGCGCTCCAGCGTGCCGTGGTGCTCCGCTACCTGGACAGCCCGTCCCCCCATCACCTGGTACAGCTTGATGTGCGCTGCCTCTGCAGTCCCGACGCGCCCTTCATGAATGCCGAAAGTCGTCCCGGCGTAGATCACATCCGCGACACCGTCGCCGCTGAAGTCGGCGAAGTGGTAATCCTCCGCGCGCTCGCCGTCCGGCTCGGCGCCGTACTCGTATTCGGCCCGCGGGGTGAGGGTGTCGCGGCGGATCGGCGTGATGCCGAGCTCCCGCAGGCGTGCGAAGCGGTCCGCTGGCGGCCTCGTCTCCCAGTCCGCCCAGCGCATCGGCCGCCGATCGAGAAACTTCCGCGGATCGGCAACCTCCGGCGGGTCGGTGTCCTTCCACGCGACCGGAGTCGCGGCGCGAAGAGCAGGCGCAGCTGCGCTGGCCCGCGAACCGGAGGGCGGCTTCGCCGCATCCTCGCAGGCGGACATGGACATTGCACTGGCCAGAAGCAGCATTCGCGGAAAGCACCGTCTCATTTCTAGATCTCCGGGTCAGATGCACACGGCCAATCTTTGCGACCGCACGCACGCACATTAAGCGCGGAAATCTGATTTTCCAAGCTTTCGGTTGGTGATGGGGCGGGATAAGCGCTGTCGGGGGATCTTCAGGGAGCCACGGTCAGGAACCGGCTGCTCATCCACCCGATCCGATCCGTGAGCACGGGAGAATCGGGCTCGTCTCTGATCTGTGCGTCGGTGGGAGGCGTCCGGCCGTCCATCCTGACGAACCACCAGACTCGCCCGGTCGCGTCCCTCCGCTCCGCGTACGCGGTGCCACGCGCACCTTTCGTGTACACGGCCATCGCATTCCCGCGGCCACCCCAGTTGGGCCATACGTCCGTGGTATCGATCCTTGGTTCCGCGCGCAGCAGGTAACCGTCCTGGGTCACGGTGAACCGCCGGGCAGATCCCGTGAACTGCTTCGGGACGTCGAGCTCCTGCCTGCCCAGGACGGTCCGGTAATGCTCGTAATTCACCTTGCCGCCGGTGAGAACCGGCCGGTAAAAAGATACAGACCATAGCTCTTCGCTGCAGCAGCCCACGTGCTCCACGAGAAGAGACGGTGGGTCGCCCGGCCGCGCTTTCCAGAGCCGCTTGATGGAGCCGTGGCGCTCCATCACCTCGACCGCCCGCCCCCCGGCGACCTGGTACAGCTTGAGGCGCGTTCCCTCCATCGCGGAGAGCTGCCCGTCAGAGTTGATCTCGAACCATCCACCGTCGTAGATCACGTCTGGCACACCGTCGCCGCTGAAGTCGACGAAGTGGAAGTCCTCGGCGCGCTCGCCCATCGGGTCCTGTCCGTCCTCGCCGGGCGCGGTGCCGCTCTCGCGGCGGTTCAGCTTGATGCCGAGCTCCCGCAGCCGTGCGAAGCGGTCCGCGGGCGGCTGCGTCTCCCACCCCTCCCAGCGCATGGGCCCCAGGTTGAGGAACTGCCGCGGGTCGGCGATCTCCGGCGGATCGGCGTCCTTTGACGCCGCGACCGGAGCTGCGGATTGGCGAGCAGGCGCTACGGTGCCGACTCTGACATCGGAGGGCCGATCCGCCGCGTCGCCGCAGGCCGACATGGAAACCGTGCTGGCCAGCAGCAGCATTCGCGGAAAGCACTGTCTCATTTCAAAGATCCCCGAATCGAGTGTACCCGGCCAAACCCGCGAGCCCGCCCACCGAAGTCCGCCTCCGTGGAGTCATCATCGTACGGCGCTCGACACGCCCCCTTTGTTGCAAAACGGAATGCCGCGTTTCCCGAGCCGGCTTCAGCCGCCTTCCCGTCGTTCCAGCCGGGGGCTTCAGCCCCCGGTGTTGCGGCGCCCCGCCCCCCGGCGCCTCGCCCGCGGCATACATCGCAACGCGATGCATCGCGCGGCGATATATCCATAAACGGTATATCCATACACGATGTATCACCCAGCCATGCGAGCCACATCCGCGCCGGCGGGTTCGGCCAGCCGGCGCTGGATGAGGCGGGCCAGCTCCGCGAGCTGCTCCGGGTCCTGGTCGGCCAGGATGTCCACGAACGACGCCGTCACCGCCTCGGGGCCGAACGACAGGATGCCCTCCATCAGCCGGCGCGAAGCCTGGGCGCGGAACTCCGCCTCGCTGAGGCAGGCATCGTAGTGGAGGAGCTCGTCGCGCTTGGCGCGGCGGAGGAGGCCCTTCTCCACCAGCTTGTTGAGGACGGTGATGACGGTGTGGATCGTCACGCTGTGCTCGCGCGCGACCCGGTCGTGCACCGCGCGCGCGGGCACGGGCCGTCCGATGTCCCAGACGGCCTGCATCACCCGCGCTTCCAGGTCGCCCAGCACCTTTGCCAGCCCCTTGGCGGAGAGGCGCACCGTGTCGTGGATGCGGAGCGCTTCCGGGGTGTCGCCGTGGATCAGCGCGTGCCTTACAGGGAGGGGCCGGGAGTGGCCCCCCTGCATGATACGCGGCGTTTTATCCTGCGTAAAGGGGCAGGTCCGCTACAGATCCAGCCGCACCCCCGCGTTGATGACCCGCCCCTCCAGCGGCGCCCACACGTCCGTCGTCCAGCGCCCCTCGGCGGAGCGCGCGGGGAGCACCAGCGGGTCGTATCGCGTCTGACGCACGTCCAGCAGGTTCTCCAGGTTGATGAAGGCGCGCGCGCGGCCGATGCGGCGCTCGGCCAGGAGCCCGACGATCAGGTACGGACGGCTCTCGGTGCGGAACGGATTGTCCTCCAGCGCCTGGCGCCCGGTGTAGTAGAACTCGACCCCCACGCGCCCCGCATCTTCCGATTCCCACATCCCCACCAGCCCGACGGCGTGGCGCGGCGTCAGGGGCACCTCGCGGCGGCCGGGGCCGTCTGGATCGTCCTCGCGCGAGCGGATGAAGGTGTGCGTTCCCGTCACGTGAAAGGGCCCCTGGTGCCAGCGCACGAGCAGCTCGCTGCCGTGGGTGCGGGTCGGCCCCGGCGCGTTCACCAGCTCCAGCATCCCGGGCACGGCGCTCTCCACGAGCCGGAGCGCGTTCCGCGTGCGCGACCCGAAGACCGTCGCGTTCACCTCCACCGGCCCGATGCTGCGGCCGACGTCCAGCGACGCGGTGAGGGCGCGCTCCGCGTCCAGCCCGTCCAGCGGGCGAACGCGCGAGAGGCCGATGGACTCGGTCTCCTCGGTGAACGGTGTGGGCGCGAAGTAGCCGGTGCCGACCGAGCCGCGCACCGTCCACTCGGCAGGGCGCAGCAGCAGCGAGAGGCGCGGGTTGAAGAAGGTGCCGTACTCGCTGTGCCGGTCCGCGCGGCCCGCCAGCGACAGCGTGATCCACTCCGCCGGCGCGTACTCCTCCTGCGCGAACAGAGACAGGGTGACGTAGCTGTAGTCGAAGCCGCTCACGTCGTGCGCGCGATAGCCCTCGGCCTGGAGCGCGGCGCCCAGCACCCGGGTGTGCCCGCCGCCGGTGGCGGAGTACGCGATCTCGGCGAAGCCCGTCGAGTGCAGGTCCTCCTCGCGCACGTCGCCGAAGCCGTGGGCGTGGCTCTGCGCCACCGCGGATGCGCGCACCGCCAGGAGCCGGTCGCCCATCAAGATGCGGCCCACGGCGCCCACGTCGCCGCGGCGCGTCTCCAGCGTCTCGGGGAAGTCGCCCGCGGGCACCCGGCCGCCGCCCTCGCGGTCCTCCGCCGTCGCGCCGGCGGTGATGAAAACGTTCCGCCCGGCGCCGTCGTCCCAGAAGAGGCGCGGGCGCACGACGGCGCGCCGGTAGCCGGGCATGTCCGTCCAGCGGTCGCCGTCCACGTCGGCCTCGGCCTGGCGGTGGACGCTGGCGAGCAGGGAGTAGCCCCAGCGCTCGGTGAGCGGCGCCGCGGCGAAGCCCACGACGTCGGTGCCGTTGCGCGTGGTCTGGTTGAGGAGGAGCTCGCGCGCGGCCTCGTCGCCGGGGCGGCGCGAGATCAGGTTGACCACGCCGCCCAGCGCGGACGAGCCGTACAGCGCCGATGCCGCGCCCTTGATGACCTCCACCTGCCCCAGGTCCATGGGCGGGATCTGGAGGAGGCCGAGCGCGCCGGACTGGCCGCCGTACAGCGGAAGCCCGTCGGAGAGGATCTGCGTGTAGCGGCCGCGCAGCCCCTGCACGCGCACGTTCGCGCCGCCGAGCGACGGGCTGGTGGTCTGCACGCGCAGCCCGGAGGTCTCGTTGAGCATCATGGAGATGTCGCCGGGTGTCATCAGCATCTTCTCCTCCACCTCCTCGCGCGTGAGCACCTCCACGCGGGTGGGCTCGTCCTCGATGCGCTGCCCCGTGCGCGTGGACGTCACCACGATCTCCTCCAGCTCCTCCGCCTCCTCCTGCAGCGCGACGGCCACCGTGGTGTCGGCGCGCAGGCGCAGGGTGAGGCGCTGCGGCGCGAAGCCCAGCTTGGACACCGCGATCGTCCGCTCCCCCGGTGCGAGGCGCAGGGTGGCGGTGCCCTCCGCATCGGTGCGCACGGTGGCCGCCTCCGCGCGCACCGTTGCTCCCGCGGCGGGCGCGTCGCCGGCCCTCACCACGACGGTGACGCGGACGGTCTCCTGCGCGGCGAGCCAGGAGGGGAGGGCGAGCAGGAGAAGCAGGAGCGTGAATCGACGCATGATCCGGATCCGCGAGTGAAACAGCAATCTCACACAGAGACGCGGAGACAAAAGCAAAGACACGGAGGAAGATACAACGTTCCTCTTTCTGTTTCCTCTTTCTGTATCCTCCGTGTCTCTGTGTGAAGCCCAAAGCAGTTGCTGGCGCGGCACTTGCGCCGGGGGCGCGCCTCCGAGCACGCGGCTCAACGGTGGGGCTGGACCAATGAAACACACGCTGGACGAAATCCTTCACGATCCCCGCCGCCTGGCCGCGGTCCGCCGCGTCGCGCTCGCCGACGCGGCGGCGGAGACTGCGTTCGACCGGCTGTCCAGCCTCGTGACGCGCATCCTGCGCGTGCCCGTGGCGCTGGTGACGCTGGTGGAGGAGGACCGGCAGCTGCTCAAGGGGTGCGTCGGCCTCCCCGAGCCGTGGGCGTCCGCGCGCGAGACCCCGCTTTCGCACTCGTTCTGCCAGTACACGCTGGGGATGCGCGAGGCGCTCGTGGTGGAGGACGCGCGCCGCGACCCGCGCCTCGCCGACAACCTGGCCATCCCGGCCCTCTCCGTCGTCGCGTACGCCGGCATCCCGCTGATCACCTCGCAGGGGCACGCGCTGGGAGCGCTCTGCGCCATCGACAACCAGCCGCGCAGCTGGAGCCAGGAGGAGATCGGCATCCTGCGCGACCTGGCCGCATCGGCCGTCACCGAGATCGAGCTGCGCGAGGCGGCGTACGAGATCGAGCAGGAGCAGCGGCGGCGCTCTTCGCTCCTGGAATCGACCGACGAAGGGATCTTCGGGATGGACGGCGAGGGGCGCTGCACCTTTCTCAACCGCGCGGGCGCCGAGATGCTGGGCTACACGCCCGGCGAGGTGCTGGGCGCGCGGATGCACGCGCTCATCCACCACACCCGCGCCGACGGTACGCCGTACCCGCCGCACCAGTGCCCCGTTACGCAGACGCTGCGCACCGGGCGGGCCGTGCGCATCGACGAGGACACGCTCTGGCGCAAGGACGGCACGCCGCTCCCCGTGTCGTACTCGTCGTTCCCGGTGCGCGAGGGCGAGGCGGTGACCGGCGCGGTGGTGACGTTCATCGACCTCACGCAGCGCATGCGCACCGAGGCCGAGCTGCGCCTGCGCGAGCGCGCCATCGGGGCGATCTCGGAGGGGATCTTCATCACCGATCCCAACCTCCCCGACAATCCCATCATCTACGCCAACCGCGGTGCCGAGCGCCTGACCGGCTACCCGGCCGCGGAGATGATCGGCCGCAACTGCCGCTTCATGCAGGGCCCCGAGACGGACCGCGGCGAAGTCGCACGCCTGCGCGAGGCGATCGAGCGCGTGGAGCCGTGCGCGGTGGAGTTCATCAACTACCGCAAGGACGGCACGACCTACTGGAACGCCCTCTCGGTGAGCCCGGTGCACGACCCGGCCGGACGGCTGACGCACTTCGTGGGCGTGCAAAAGGACGTCACGGAACGCAAGCGCATCGAGGTGGAGCTGCGCGACCGCGAGGAGCGCTATCGCCTGGTGTCGCGCGCCACCAACGACGTGATCTGGGACTGGGACATGACCACGGGCGAGCTCCAGTGGAACGAGGCCGTGGCGAGCACCTTCGGCTACCCGGCCGGCACCATGCCCTCCCGCATCGAGTGGTGGTACGAGCAGATCCACCCCGACGACCGCGACCGCGTGGTGAGCGACATCCACGCGGCCATCGACGAGGGCGAGGAGGCGTGGACGGCCGAGTACCGCTTCCGCAGGCGCGACGGCGAGTACGCGTCGGTGCTGGACCGCGGCGTCGTCGCGCGGCTGCCGGACGGGCGCGCCCTGCGCATGATCGGCTCGATGATGGACGTGACGGAGGACCGCTGGCGCGCCGAGACGCAGCAGTTCCTGGCGGAGGCGAGCCGGGCGCTGGGCGCGTCGCTCGACTACGGGACGGCGCTGCGCGCGGTGTGCGACCTGGCGGTGCCCCGCATGGCCGACTTCTGCGCGGTGTACCTGGCGCAGGGCGAGGACGCGGAGCTGGAGGTGCTGGCGCGCCACGTAGACCCCGACGCCGAGGAGGCGCTGCGGGAGCACCGCGTGCCCGCCGGCGGGAGCCCGCCCCTCCTGGCGATGCGCGGCCGCGAAACCGTCCACAACCCCGAGGTCTCCCCGCGCGCCGAAGAGCCGGTGGCATGCACCTCGTCCGTGGCCGTGCCGCTCATCGCGCGCGGGCTGACGCTGGGTGCGCTCTGGGTGGGGACCTGCGAGTCGCGCCGCCGCTTCACCCTGGCGGACGTGGCGACCTTTGAGGACCTGGCGGGGCGCATCGCCGTGGCGGTGGACAACGCCGCGCTCTTCGCCGCCGAGCAGAGGGCGCGCACCGAGGCCGAGATCGCCAGCCAGGCCAAGTCCGACTTCGTGGCCGCCATGAGCCACGAGCTGCGCACCCCGCTCAACGCCACGCTGGGCTACGGCGAGCTGATGGAGATGGGCGTGGCCGGGCCCGTCACCGGCTCGCAGCGCGAGTACCTGGCCCGCATCCGCGCCAGCAACCAGCACCTGCTGGGGCTGATCGAAGACGTCCTGGACTTCTCCAAGGTCGAAGCGGGGCGCATGACGGTGGTGCGCGAGCGGGGCGACGCCGCGGGCGTGGTGGCGAACGCGCTGGCGCTGGTGGAGCCGCAGGCGCGCGCCAAGGAGATCCGCATCGCCAACCGGCTCGCCCCCGGGCGCGAGTACCCGTACGTGGGCGACGAGGACCGGGTGCGGCAGGTGCTGGTGAACCTCCTCTCCAACGCGGTGAAGTTCACCGAGCCCGGCGGCGAGATCGTCGTCGAGGTCGGTGTCGTCTCCGAGGCGGACCCCGAGGCGCACCCCGCCGGGCGCGGCCCCTGGACGTGCATCCGCGTTCACGACAACGGGATCGGCATCGCGCCGGAGAAGCTGGAGGCGGTCTTCCAGCCGTTCGTGCAGGCGGAGACGGGGCACACGCGCACGGCGGGGGGCACGGGGCTGGGGCTCACCATCAGCCGCGAGTTCGCGCGCCTGATGGGAGGCGACCTTTCCCTGCGCAGCGTTCCCGGCGAGGGCTCCTGCTTCACCCTCTGGCTCTCGACCCCCGCGGCGGCCGCGGAGCCGGAAGCGGTCGCCAGCGTTGCGCGGGTGGGAGAGCTGCTTCAGCGGGCGCTGGACGCGCTGGTGGCGGGGTACGTGGCACGCATGCGCGCGGACCCCGCGATCCCGGAGGCGCGCGAGCTTTCGCGGGTGGACCTGGAGGATCACACGGCCGCCTTCCTGGCCGCGCTGGCCCAGGCGCTGGTGATCCTGGACGAGGCGGGGGAGAGCGACGCCGAGAGCCACCTCCTCCGTGACAGCGCCGACTTCCGGCACATGCTCTCCGCGCGCCACGGTGTCCAGCGCGCGCGCCTCGGCTGGACGGAGCACGCCTTGCGCCGCGAGTACGAGATCCTGACGGAGGAGATCCGCGCCCTCGTCCGCCGCGGCGTTCCCCCCGAAGCCGCCCGTGCCACCGGTGCCCTGGACGCCGTCACCAGCCTCCTGGCCCAGGCGGAGGCGAGCAGCCTCGCGGGCTTCCACGGGCGCGCCGGCGGGGGATCGCCCGCGCGCGCGCCCGCCGGCCCCGACCGCCGTACCATCCAGCGCGTGCGCCGGGCGCAGTGAGGGGCCCCCACCCCCGCTCGTCACCTCGCGGCCCCTCCCCCAATAACTACCTGGGGGAGGGGCGTACG
>DASVQP010000084.1 GCA_036389135.1 Longimicrobium sp. | reverse complement strand
TCCTCCCACCGGAGCTGCGCGACATGGCAGGGCGGGACTGACCAAAATGTCGCCGCTGGCGGCGTGAGCGGCGTTCGCGTCTGTTCCAGCCTGGCGTACGCAGCGGTTACTTTCTCGCAGTGCCGCCTCCTGGCGCGCCTGAAGCGGGCAGGCCGCTCTCGGCCGCCTCCAGTCACGACGGCTCTGCGCCCATCTCGGGTGTCCGCTGGGTGCGCCCGACTTTCTGAAAGCGGACAAGGCACACCGATCCATGGCTGACCGAGGGGTGGTGGCGCGTGTTGTGTGGAAATAGCCTGGTTGGGTGGTCTCCGGCGGGGTGATGGTTGCTCGGGTCAGGCAGCGAGGTCAACGGGAACAGGGGCTGCGAGCGGCTCGCCCAAGCTCTGCCATCCGTCGACTTTGCGCATGGTGATCTGCCCCGAGGCGAGTAGCGCCCAGAACAGCATCGCGGCGGTCTCGGCCGAGGGCAGCACGGTCTGGGTCTTGATGCGGCGCTTGAACTCTTCATGCAGCCGCTCGATGGCATTGGTGGTCCGCGCCGACTTCCACTGGCTCGGCGGCAGACGGAGGAAGGCGAACAGGCGGTCGCCGGCCTCTTCCAGGCTGGTGGCCACGCCAGGACACTTCAGCCGCCATTTGCGCAGGAACGCGCGGCGCCGGGCCTGCACCTCTGCCGCGGTCACGGCATAGATCATGTCCGTGTAGTCGGCCGTGACCTCCTCCTGCAGGGCGTCCGGCGCATGGGCCAGCAGATTCCTGTGCTTGTGCACGGTACACCGTTGCGATGGCACCTCGGGCCACAGCGCCGCCAGCGCCCGGTCCAGGCCGGCGGCGCCATCGGTGATCAGGAACTCGGGCGTGCGCAGACCACGGCCGACCAGGTCGTCCAGCACGGCCCGCCAGGCCGCTTCGCTCTCGCCGCCCATGTTTTTGACCATGAGCAGGACCTTCTGCCCGTCGCGCCGTACGCCCAGGACGACCAGCAGCGAGATCGTGGTCGCCTTGCGATCGAGCCGCACCCGCACGACGGTGCCGTCCAGGATCAGCCGCACCACGTCCTCCCCGGCCAGGTCGCGCCGTCCCCAGGCCTCCCAATCCGTCTTCACCTTCCGCCAGGTGCGGCTGACCACATCCTTGCCCACCGCGCCTCGGAACAGGGCTGCCAGCGCGCGCTTGACCCGGCGCGTGTTGGTGCCCGCCAGGTAAGCGCCGGCGATCAGCGCCTCCACCTGCCGCGTCATCCGGGCGTAGCGAGGCAGCGCCGCACTGCGCCACTCCCGCGTGCCGCCGCTTTCGCCAGCAACCAGGCGTGCCCGCGGCACGCTGATCTCCACCGCGCCGAAGCTGCCCAGGAGCTGACGCTCACGCGTCCCGTTCCGGTAGCCCTTCGGCTCGCCTGCCACCCGTGCATGTCGGTTGCGGCCCAAGGCCGCCGTCAGCTCCTGCTCCAGCAGCTCTTCGATGAAGCCCCGCACCCGCTCGCGGATGCCCGCCTCGATCGGGTCGAACCAAGCCTCCCCAGCGAACGGCGCCGTGCTGCCCGGATCCGTCCTCGTGCTATCCTGTTCCATGGCGTGGTCTCCGCCGGCGCTCCAACGCCGGTTGTGGCTCGTTGAACAAGCCGGAGACTACGCCACCCCGCTTTTCCACCACTTCCGCGACGCCACCGCAGCGCAGAGGGCAGAGCCACTGAGACGACGGTGAGCAGACTCTGATGCGCGGGTTGGCTACCGCATTCCCGTGTGT
>DASVQP010000082.1 GCA_036389135.1 Longimicrobium sp. | reverse complement strand
TGGCGCGCGTCGTAGTTGAAGTAGGTCAGCCGCTTGTTGAGGAACACCGAGCGCACCCGCGAGTTGCGGCCCAGCGCCTGCACCTGCTCGCTGGTGGCCAGCACGGCGGCCATCGGCAGCGACCGGAAGGTGATGCCGCCCTTGATCCCGACCGCCGTGAGCGCGTCCAGGTCCGCGACGGCCGGCGCGGAGTTGCCGTCGAAGGTGACGATCACTTCGGCGGTGCGCCCGGCCGGCAGGCTGCCGAAGGTGCGGGTGAGCTGGGGATCGATCCTCTGGGCGAACGCGGGGGCCGCTGCCAGAAGGAGGGCCGCTACGGGCGCGAACAGTCGCCGGATCATCGGCAGGTGCATCAGGGGCTCCAAGGTTGGGAGGCGAACGGTTCCTGCGGGACTGGCCCCTCTTAATGCACGTGTGCAGCCAAACTTCCCTTAGAGCTAACCATCATCCATCAAACAACTTGCGATTTTCACTCCCCGGGGCGCCGCCGCGCGTTGCATCAAAATAGTGAAACCGCTTCACCGTTCTAATGCAGCGTCACTGAAATGGTTCAATATCTGCTACATCCTTCTGACACAGAAGGGAATCTCACACAGAGCCACAGAGGGGAAAGGTAAGAAGAAGGAAGTAAAGTGGTTCTCCGTGTCTTGCAGTTCCCTCCGTGTTCTCTGTGTGATGCTGTTCGCCGTGGCTCGCGTGCAAACGAAAGCGAGGCACGGAGAGCGAATCTCCGTGCCTCGCCGGCCCCCGTTCGAGCTGCCTTATTTGAAGAACTGCGCGTAATAGCGCGAGATCGCCACCGCCGCGTCCGCGCGCGTCACCGTGCTGGCCGGCTTGAAGTAGAACTTCAGCGCCGGCGTCAGGTCGTACGGCCCCTGCTCGACGGCCGCGTACACGTTGATCATGTTGGAGTTGATCGCCGCGTGCACGTAGCCGCGCGAAGCGGCGGGGATCTGGTCCTGGTCGGCGATGACGTACGTCTGCCCGTTGTACGTGTAGGTCACGTCGCCCGTGTGGGCCAGCGCCGCGGCGTCGCCGCCGATGCCCCGCACCAGCATCTTCGCGAGGCCGGCACGGAGGATCTTGCCGTGCGGATCGAAGCTGCCACCCGCGCCTTCCATCACGCCGGCGTAGCGGTGCTCACGGTCGCGCATGGCGGCGCCGCGTGCCGCCACCGCCTCCACAAAGGGCCGCTCCGCCGCGGACACGTCGCTGAAGGTGCTGGCGCCGCCCAGCGGCAGGTTCTGGCGGATCGAGCCGAACTGCGTGAAGCCGCGGGCCAGGTCGGCCCGGCGCAGCTCCTTGTTGGGGCAGAAGGAGCTGTTGCTGCACAGCCCCAGGAACCCGTTCACCAGCGCCAGCTCGATGGCGCCCTTGGCGGCGTGCCCCTGGATGTCCGCCACGTGCGGCGGGGTTACGAAGGTCAGGATCTCCGTCTCGTGTACCTGGTCCGGGAAGGTGGCGAAGTTCCCCGATTCGTTCCCCAGCGGGGTGAGCGCCTTGACCTCGGCCGTCCACGTGCCCGGCATCGGGTCGTTCACCACGATCACCAGCCGCGTGGTGCCGTTCTCGGCGAAATACAGGTCGAAGGCGATGTAGCGGTTGCCATTGGGGTCGTACACGTCGAAGAGCAGCGGGTTGCCCACCGTGCCGTACGCCGGCACCTGGATTCCCTTGAACTCGATCTTCGCCTCCAGCAGGCTCGCGCCCGGCGCCACCGTGAACGAGTGCTTGTACGCGCCCGGCAGCGAGGCCGGCGTGTAGTCGAACGTCTTGTCGAAAAGCACGTCCTCACGCACAGTGGCCGGCACCGTCGCCACCGTCAGCGTCTTGCCGAACGGAGTGGCCAGGTCGAACGACTTCTGCACCGCGGCGTAGGCGTTCACGTAGCCCGCGCCTACCTCGAAGGCCTCCATCCCTGGCATCTTCGTGGCGGTCTCGCGCAGGATCTGCTTCACCTGGTCCGGCGTGAGCAGCGGGTTGGCCTCCAGCATCAACCCCGCGATCCCCGCCACGTGCGGCGAGGCCATCGAGGTGCCCTCCATGACGGTGTAGAACGGATTGGACGTATCCGGCCCCAGCGCGCCCAGCACGCCGGTGGGGGAGTACGCCGAGTAGATGTCCACGCCCGGCGCCGTGATCGACGGCTCGTCGAGCCAGGTGATGACCTCGCCGCTCTGCGACGTCACCGTGCGGGCGCCGCCGGTGCGGCCGCGCGAGGAGAAGTCGGCCAGCGTCGCCGCCTTGGTGCCCGCCGCCACCGAGATCACCCAGGGGGCCTTGGCGTAGGGGTTGTGCGTGTCCGGAGCCGAGCCCGAGTTGCCCGCCGCGAAGGCGACCACGATGTTGCGCTCGTTCGCCAGGCGCGACGCCACGTTGATCGGGTCGTCCGGGTCGAAGTCGCCGCTGGAGCCCCACGAGTTGTTGATGACG
>DASVQP010000081.1 GCA_036389135.1 Longimicrobium sp. | reverse complement strand
CGCGGCGAAGATCCAGGGTCTGATGGTGCGAGCCATGAAGTGATCGTCGGGTCGTTCGAACGGCGAGGGTCCGGCCGAGCAGGCCGGACCCCTTGAAGCGCCGCTGGTGCTCAGCGCGGCGTCAGGAGCAGGTGCCTTCCTGCAGCGAAGCCTCCAGGCGCCCCGGAATGGTCGCCGCGAAGCCGGCCTCTTCCACCCCGGCGGCCCGCGCGTAATCCCGCCGCGTGACGGAGTAGGAGCGCGCGCTGTTCGTCGTCAGGCGCCGCGGGGCGGCCGCCTGGTAGGTGAACGCCGTCTGCTGCGGAAGGAGGAGCTCCGCCGCGATCGCGTTCGGGTTGTCCGCGTCGTTGTAGAAGCGCAGCGTCACCGCGTCGGCGCCGTACTCGATCGCGCCCACGATCTCGCGGGTGAAGGCGTCGCTCCGCCGCGTGTAGCTGAGCTGGAAGGCGCCCTCGGGGCTCAGCGTGACCGTCGGCTCCGGCTTCCCGGCCGGCGGCGTCACGTGGACCACGCGCTCCAGGAGGTTGGCCGCCGGGAAGGCCGAGTTGTCGGGAACGAAGCGCAGCGTGCAGACGCGGTAGACCCCCGCGACTTCCACGGGGGTGAGGCGGTTGCCGCCGGTGCCGTCGCCGTCGCACGCCGCGGCGGCAAAGAGGGTGGAGAGCGCCAGGAGCCGGACAACGGAAGAACGCATCGGAGTACCTCCAGAGATCAGTCGAGTGTCAGGTGAGATCGCATGTACCCTCACGGGGTGCGCGGGGTTTCACCGGACCCGAAACATAAGGCGCGGTCACCCGTCCCGCAGCACCACCAGGAACACGTCGTACAGCGCGTGTGTCCATGCCGCGATGCCGAAGCCGCGCAGCAAAAAGAGCGCGCTGAACGCCAGCCCCGCCACGAAGCGGAAGACGAAGCTCTGCAGCTCCAGCGGGTAGGCGTACGGGCCGATGTAGTGGAAGGCGGAGAAGAGGAAGGCCGCCAGCAGCGCCGCCGCGATCCCCGCGTTCTTTTTCCTCATCCCGATGCCGGCGAACAGCAGCGCCAGCCCGCCCACCAGCAGCACGCGGAAGAGAAGCTCCTCGTACAGCCCCGCGCCCAGCGAGAGGACGATCTGGTCGCGCAGCGGGAGCGTGTCTATCCCGCCGTCGGCAGCCATGCGCACGCCGCCCAGCATCCACTGCGTCAGCGTACCCACCACCACGCCGAAGAGGAGGGCGTACCCCGCGCTCTCCGCCAGCATCCCCGCGAAGACGGGCGCGCGCAGCGGCACCCGCTCCCTCCGCCGCTCCAGCGCGATGAGGGCGGCGCCCACCACCAGGATGACGGCCGCGAAAGCCGCCGTCCCCTGCACCCCGCCCGCGGAGAAGGCGGCGCGCAGCAGGACGTCGGCCCCGTTCCTCATCCCCGAGGTGGGCCCGGCGATGCTCCACGCCCCCACCTCGTACAGCAGCAGGAGGGGGAGTACGAAGAGCAGCGAGTAGCTGTGCTTGCGGGTGATCCGAAAGTAGTCGCGCATGGCCCGTACAAGGTAGCGTGGCGAGCGGAACGGCGCATGGCCCTTCCCTTGCGACCCGCGCGGAGCTTATCGTGCCACGCGGCGCCTGTACCTTAACGGCGCGGAGGGGCGATGGGTTTCCCGCGACACGGAGCGATGGGCGTGAGCCGACCGAACAAGATGTGGATGGGGATGGCACTGGTGCCGCTGGTGGCGGGGTGCAGCCTCTTCGGCGGCGGCGATCCGGGGCCGACGCCGCAGGACGTCGCCCGCCTGGCCGCCGAGGACGTGCGCATCCGCCGCGAGGTGGAGGCCCGCCTGGCCGCCGAGCCCTCGGTGGGCCCCGGCCGAGTGCGCGTGACGGTGACGGGCGGCGAGGTGCAGCTGCACGGCTCGGTGGCCGGCTACGGCGCCCTCCGCTGCGCCGTCTCCAACGCCGAGCTCACCACGGGCGTGGTGCTGGTGATCGACTTCCTCGTCCTCCAGCCGGGGGCCTCCACCGCCCGCTGCCTCGCCCCGCGCGTCTTTGCCGCGCCGGCCTAGCCGACGCAAAGCGTGACGCGGCACGCTGTACCGATTACATTGGTGGCTCCCCCGCACAACCCGGAGAGCCCCCAGTGCCCCGCCGTTCCCCCATCAAGCCAGCAATCAAGAAGAACGCCCCTTCGCGCAAGCGCCGCGGCGCCTCCGCCAAGCGCCGCCCCGCGCGGCGCTCGCGCGTGCTCTGGTCGTGGCTGCTGATCGCCGCCGTCGTCTTCGTGGCCGCGAACCCCACGGCGCGGACCATCGCGTGGGAAGCGCTCCTCGCCTCGCGCGCCGTGCTGGAGTCGGCCCAGGCCGCCAAGGCGACGGAGCGTCAGGCCGACGAGTACGCCCGCCGCTACGGCATCGACCCCACGCTGGCCTCGGCGATCCTGAAGGCGGCGCACGCGGAAGGGGTGAAGCCCGACCTCGCCTTCCGCCTGGTGCGCGTGGAGAGCGCCTTTCGGCCGCGCGCGGTGAGCCCGGTCGGCGCGCTGGGCCTCACGCAGCTCATGCCCGCCACCGCGGACGAGATGCAGCCCGGCGTCACGCGAGAGCAGATCTTCGACCGCGACACCAACCTGCGCCTGGGCTTCCGCTACTTCAACCGCCTCCTGCGCGCCTACGACGACGACGTGGAGGCCGCGCTGCACGCCTACAACCGCGGCCCCGGCACCGTCAACCGCATCCGCCGCGCCGGCGGCGACCCCGCCAACGGCTACGCGAAGGCGGTCCTGGGCAGCACGGGAGCCTCCCCCGTCGGCCCCCCGCCCGTGCAGGTCGACACCACCCCCGCCTCCGCCCCCCTCCCGAGCATCGACGGCATCGCGCCCGTCCCCATGCCGAACGGGACGTGAACCGGTAAGCTCCCACGGCTTTGCCCAACGGCGAGAGGACATGCGCCGACTACCGCGCTACCGCTGTGGCAACCAGGGCCCGCCTGGCGCCCAGACGCGGGCGAAGACTTCGCCGACCCGAAGCGTTTCGGTAGGCGAAGCCAGGAACTCGCGGAGGCGGAGGATCACGGGCTCGAGAACCTGCGGCGTCCCATCCAGCTTCCCCTTTCGTACGAACGCAGACCATTGTGCCTGCTTGGCGCGGTCCTGAGCGAACAGGTCGGAGAGCCCGGTCGGAATCCCACCCGGGAGTGCCGTCCCTCGTCTGCCGAACGTGGCCCGGATCGCCTCAGCGAGTGTGAGGCCGTCGAAGGGAAACCGGTCGCTCAGCAGATAGAGGTCGAAGAAGTCCTTGAGCCGAGTATTCGCGATCCCGAGCTCGACGAGCGCCTGGTATTTCTCGGAAACAACGGATTCGCGAGAGTACGCGGCCAGCACCGGCGCCGGCAGCTCGAGCAGGGTAGGGAACTCGATTTCCACCGGCCCCGCGGTAACCACGTCCCCAAATCCGATGTCGACCTGGAGCGGGATCCGGGCGCCGGCAAGATGGGCCGTGAAGGTGACCCGGACACCACCGTATTCCCGGTTCTCACGAATTTCGGTCGCTCGCACCGAATCAACGTCGAAGATCAGCCCGTCTTCTACGTCGACCACGTGCGCGCAGAGCTCACGGAAGACGCTCGCCAAGTGTTCGACGGTTTCGTCTCCGCACCCCAGCAGGTCGAGGTCCCGGGTAGGCCGATTCGGGAGTTCGGTCCATGCCTGAAAGAGCATCGCGCCTTTGAGCACGAACTCGTGCTTGTGTGCGGACCGGCTGAGCCGGTAGAGAAGCCGTTCGAGACCGTAGCGCGTTAGCACCAGGTCGAACGACCGCCCCTGAGCATGCGCGTGGTTGAGCAGCCGCTGCCGAACGGACGCCGCGACATTCCTCCCCTCCCTCTCCGTCAAGCGACCATCTCCAGGTACGGACGCATCACGTTCTTCATCCGCGTCGCGTCGGCCGCGCGCCATAGGTCGTCCATCGTGACGACACGTTTGGCCCATGCATCTCGAAGCGCCTCCAGGGCAACATCGAGACCGATCCTGTTTCGGAACTTGAAGCAATCGGCGACCGTCTTTGCCGGGGAGTAGATCCGCACGCTTACCCTCTCCACATCGTGCTTCTCTACCCCGAATTCCAGCGCCTTCCCTGAGACGCGCACGGTCCGGATCCGAGGATGGTCCACACGCGGCTGCCACGCCTTCTCTGGAATGGCCATCCAGACCTCGAACGGAGCCTGCGTCGTGAGTTCGTGGTAGCGCAGCGCGGAGAGGAGGGACACAATCCCGTTCGGGATCCGCCGAGCGGCTTCAGCGAGCGAGTGGTGCTCGGATGGGCTGTGACCAGCAAGCAGGTACAGGCCGCGCCCGACCCGCTGCAGCGTCCCCTGCTGCACGAGAATCGAGAGGTAGCCCGAATCAAAGCCGTGCTCGGCGAGATCCTTCGGCCGGAGCACCCCTTTGTGTCGGACAAGGTCGAGGACCTGCTGGCGTCGAGTAATCATCGGCAGGGGGTTCGGGAAACCTCGGTAAATGTATACAAGTACCGATGGTTTGCGAAGGGACGCTGACGGTGTCGAAGCGTGACGGCCCGGCTTGATCTCTGCAAATAGCCGCCGTTCAGCAGCATAGGTCATCTGAACCATGCCATGCCCCGCGTGCCCGCCTACCTTCCCCCTCGATCAATGGACACATCAACCGGGAGCGAAACCATGCAACACCTTATCCTTGGCGGAACGGGCACGGTGGGCGGGGCGGTCGCCCGTGAGCTCCTGGCTCGCGGCGAGGACGTAAAGGTCCTCACCCGGTCGGCGGCGAAGGCGGGCTCCCTTCCCGAGGGCGCCGCCGCGGTGGTGGGCGACCTGCGGGACCCGGGGTGCTACCACACCGTCTTCTCCCGCTTCGACACCCTCTTCCTCCTCAACGCCGTCGCGGAAACGGAGCTGCAGGAAGGGCTCGCCGCCGTGAACGAGGCGCGCCGCGCCGGCGCCGCGCGAATCGTCTACCTCTCGGTGCACGACGCGGAGAAGGGGCCGCACATCCCGCACATCGCCGCGAAGATGGCGATCGAGGAAGCGATCCGGCGCAGCGGCATCGCGTACACCATCCTGCGCCCCAACAACTTCTACCAGAACGACTACTGGTTCCGCGAGGCGATCCAGGAGCACGGGATTTACCCGCAGCCCATCGGCGACACCGGGATCTCGCGCGTGGACGTGCGCGACATCGCCGATGCGGCCGCCAACGCGCTCACCCGCTCCGGCTTCGAGAACCGCTGCTACGCGCTGGTCGGCCCTGAGCCGCTCACGGGCACGGAGTGCGCGCGGGCGTACGGCGAGGTCTTCGGCCGCGAGGTGCGCTACGCCGGCAACGACCTCCAGGCCTGGGCGCGCGAAGCCGGTAAGATGCTCCCCGGCTGGATGGTGTACGATTTCGCGCTGATGTACGCGCTCTTCCAGGATCGGGGCCTGCACGCCACCGCCGAGCAGGTCGCCGAAACGGAGCGCATCGTCGGCCACCTCCCGCGCACCTTCGGCGACTTCGTCCAGGAGACCGCCACCCTCTGGACCCGCGAAGCCGTTAGCGTCTGACCGTAGGCCGACGTAGAAAGAAGCCAGCCGGGATCTCCCGGCTGGCTTCTTTCGTTCGCTTCAACCAAAGGCGCGGGAGCCAGGCATCCAAGCTCGCATGGACTCCCCAAAGCCAACCACCCCTCGCCAGGATGCACGACGATCAACGACGAACCGCGGCCCTGCATCGTTCGGTTCGGCGGCTGCAGGCTGCACTCGCGGCTCTGGTGCTCGCGTTCGGCGGGGCCGCGCTCACCGCCTTTCGCCCGTCCCACAACGAGCAGGACGTGATCTGGACGCGCGGCATCATCATCGTGGACAACCCCCTACCGCGCCTGGCTCTTTCCGGACGCCGGCGGCCGCGATCAGCCTCGTCGGCGGCGACGCGACCGGCAATCGCGGCATCCTCACCGGCGGAGACTCGCCGCGCGTCTTCGTGGGCCACACGGCGCGCGGGGCGGCCTGGCAGGTCCCGGCTGGCCCCAGCGGCCTGCGCGTCACCGCCGGCGCGAACTCACGGTCGGTCACCGCCGCCAGCCGTAGTCTCGAACGGGCGTGGCGGCCGCCGGGGGCCCATGCTCCCGGCGGCCTCTTCGTGTTCATCCGATCCAGCCGGGGCAGGCGAGTCGGCCGCCGAGCTCGCGGTCCGCATTGGACCACCGGAGCGACCCGTTCGTGCCCTCATCCAATCCTCTGCAAAAACGCACCGCGCTCACTGGCGCATACCTCCGGCAGGACGTTAAATAGACGAATGCTTGCTGGCAGGCGTCCGGCCTCGCTCCCTCCTGCATTTCCCGCCCCTTCCGCTTCCGCCGTTTCCCGGCGCTGCGTCTTCTTGCCCGTGGAGTGCCGAATGTCGCAGGACGACGCAAGCCGCCTCCTACTCACCCGCCTGGATGCGGCCCTCGCGGCGCGCTACTCGGTGCGGCGCGAGCTGGGCCGCGGAGGGATGGGGACGGTGTTCCAGGCCGAGGACCTGAAGTACGGCCGCCCGGTCGCGCTCAAGGTGCTGCATCCCGAGCTGGCCCACTCCATCGGCGCGCAACGCTTCCTCGCCGAGATCCAGTTGGCCGCGAAGCTGACCCATCCCCACATCGTTACCGTGTACGACAGTGGCGAGGCGGACGGCCTGCTGTACTACGTGATGCCATACGTGGAGGGCGAGTCGCTCCGCGAGCGGCTGGATCGTAGCGGCCCGCTGCCGCCGGACGAGGCCGTGCACATCGCCCTGGAGGCGGCCGACGCGCTCGACTTCGCGCATGCCCGGGGCGTGGTGCATCGCGACATCAAGCCCGAGAACATCCTGCTGGCCCACGGGCACGCCAGCGTTGCGGACTTCGGCGTGGCGCGCGCCGTGTCGACGGCGGCCGAACAGCGCCTGACCGCCACGGGGCTGATCGTGGGCTCCCCGCCGTACATGAGCCCCGAGCAGACCGACCCGGGGGCGCCGGTGGACGGCCGCGCGGACGTCTACAGCCTCGGGTGCGTGCTCCACGAAATGTTGTCCGGAACGCCGCCGTTCGGCAGCAACGGCGTGCAGGCCACCGTCTACCGGCACCTCACCCAGGCGCCGCCGCCGCTGCGCACGCTCCGCGGCGACGTGCCGCCGGCGCTGGAATCGATAGTCCTGCGGGCGCTGGAGAAACAGCCGGCCGACCGCTTCGCCACCGCAGGCGAGATGAGGCGCGCGCTGATCGATCCGGAGGCGGCCGCTTCGAGCCGGCCGTTGCGGGACGAGGCGCCGAGCGTTCCACGGCGGCGGAGCCGGGGCGCCGCGCGGCGGTGGCGAGTGGCCCTGGCGGCGCTGGTGCTGGGGGCGCTTGCCGCCATGGGCGCGGCCGTGTGGCGTGGGACGCGCGCCGAGCGCGTGGATGGCCCCACGGGGATCGCCGTGCTCCCCTTCCAGGGCAGCCCCACCGGAAGCGAAGCGGTGCCCCCCGACCGGTGGCTGGCTAGCTCGCTGGGGCTGCTGCGGGGGCTGCGGGTGGTGGACGGCCGGTCGCTGCTGGGCGGGCAGGACTGGCGGGCGGTTCCCCTGGACGCGGTGCTGGAGAAGGCGGCGAAGGGCGGCGCGCGCTATCTGATTGCCGGCTCGCTGCTGACGGATGGGCGCGAGCGGCGGCTCACGGTGGAGGTGTACGCCAGCGGGGGAGGCGGGCAGATCTACAGCGGCGCCGCCATGGCCGGGGAATCGACCCCGCAGGCGCTCGACCGGATGGCGCTGGAGGTGGTGCGCGTTGTGGCCGAGGCGGAGGACCGCGATCTGGGCGCCTTCGGGGACGCCGCCTCGGAGACGACTTCGCTGGCCGCGCTTACGGAGCTCATCCAGGGACAACGCCACTTCCGGCGAGGCGAGACGGACCAGGCGGTGGCCTCGTTCCGCCGCGCGATCCGGGCGGACTCGTCGTTCGGCCCCGCGTACTACCGCCTGAGCGTCGCGGAGACGTCGGCGCCGCGCTGGAACTACCCGGCCGCGCTGCTGGCGGTGGAGGCGGGGCTGCGCAGGCCCGCCGAAATGGCCCCGCGCTGGGTGGAGCTGCTGAAGGCGCAGCGGCACCTGGTGCGGCGCAGTGTGGACAGCGCGTCCGTCCAGTTCCAGAAGGTAGCGGCCGAGAACCCCGGGCTTCCCGACGCCCTGCTCGGGCTGGGCGAGGTCCTCTTCCACTCCGGCGGCCTGCTGGGGGAACGGGCCACTGTGGCGCTCCCCGTGTTCCTGCGGCTGGACGCCACCGACTCGGCTTACGCGCCGGTCGCGAGCCACATCGTGGACCTGGCCCTTCACACCGGCGACGAGGCGCTCGCGCGGAGGCACCTGCCGCGGGTGAGCGACCCGCACCGCATGCGCGAGACCGCCCTGGCGCTGCGCTTCGGCGGGCCACGCGCGCGGGCCGCGGCGTTCGCCACCCTCCGCGGTGCCGAGGTCCGCACGCTGGCCACCCTGGCCGCCCTGTTCGTGCAGGGCGGCCTCGACCTCCCGCTAGCCGACTCGGTCGCGTCGCTGCTCACGGCCGCGGGACGGCCGCAGGACGAACGGCTCCGCGGCGCGCGCTTCCGGCTGGCGGCGCTGGCGGGGCAGGGGAGATGGCCCGAGGCTGCCGCGATGTGGGACTCGGCATCCGGCCGTCCACCCTTCGACGCGTGGATGGTGAGCGCCTACCTGGCCGGCCTGCCGGCGCGGGACCGCGCCGAGCCCATGTTCCGCTGGGCGTGGGCGGTGGTGGAGCGGGAGCCCCCCAGCTTCGCCCCGCTCACCGGGGGGGAGGCGAAGCGGCTGGAGGGGCAGGACGCGCTGCGGGCGCTGGTGCACCGGGCCACGATCGAAGGCGATTCGGCCGAGGCGGCGCGGCTGCTGCGGATCGTGCGCCGCGCCGCGCCCACCGCCGACGCATCAGACCCGGAGCCGGACGGCCTGGAAGCCTCGCTGCACGCCCGTCTGGCGCTGCTGGCGGGCGACACGGCGCGCGCCGTCGTGAACCTGGAACGGGCGGTGGCGCGCGCCCCCTGGTCCACTTCGTGGTACATGCCGCTGGCCGACCAGGGCCTCCAGCGGCTGCTGCTGGCGCGGCTGCTGGCGGCGCGGGGCGACCGGCGCGGAGCCGAACGGCGCCTGCGGTCGTTTGGCCAGCTGTGGCTGATGGGCGACGCCCTGTACTTCCCCGCGGCCACCCGCGCGCGTGCCGCACTGGAGCGCGGCGTGGCTCGTCCGCGATCGTGAACGCGGGCCCGGCCGGCGGCGAGCGCATGGGCGCCGCCGCCCACGCCCGGCGCGCTGTGCGCCTCCACCTTTCACAGCCGGTGGCGAACCGCGGAGCCTTCCGCATTCGCGTGCCGTATGAGCGTGCCCTCACGAGGGGGGTGCGGGAACCATCAATCTTTGCTGGAGCAGGCACTCATGGCAGATCCAATGATCGAGGTCGAGAGCACCCTGGGCGGGTTCGCGCTGGCGGTGAACGAGTCGAGCTGGCCCCCACTCGCCGGTGACGTGCAGAGGCGCATCGACAGCCTGGCCGTGGACGACGCTACCAAGGAGGTCCTGAGCTTTATGGCGTGCGGGATCACGGAGACGCAGGTACGCATGGAGTGCATGTACCTGTCCGCCATGCCCCACCAGCGGAAGGTGGACCCCGAGCTGGGCGCCCTGATCCAGGAGATCAAGAGGAAGACGCCCTGCATGAACGCTTCCGGGGCGGCGAAGTCGTACGCGGTGGTGGCGAGCCTCTACGCCGTGATCGCCCGCGCGTACGAGGCCGGACTGCGAGGCGAGGGGCTGGTGCCCGCGGACGTTTTCGCGGAAGTCAGGGGAGTGCTGGAGGCGGACGGCGCGTAACGCACCCGGGTACCGGCGGGCGGGCGCGGCGACGCCCGCCGCTGCCCGCGTCCTCCGCGCGCCGCAACCCTCAACACGCCTCTGACGATGCAGCAGGAATTCGAGATCCGGAACCCGCTCGACGCCGCCACGGGCGTGCGCCTCTTCCTGGCGCTTCGCCGCAACACGATCACGGAGTGCGAGATCCGCGGCCTTCCCCCCGAGGCCGCCATCGAGTCGACCGAGATCGGCGCGCACGGCGTGGAGGTCCGCTGGACGGGCGGGCTCCCGGCCGGCTCCCCGCTCAGCGTGGTGCTCGATGTCACCGGCGAGCCCACCTCCGTGGCGCAGGAGCTGTGGCGCGACGCCGAGGGCACGCTGGTGCCCATGCCCGGCCCGCTCGGCGGGCGCGCGGGCCTGCAGCTGGCCAGCGCGGGGTCGGTGCACGACTTCCAGGCGTACGCGATGGCTCTGTTCACGGCGCGCTGCGAGATCGTGGAAGCGAGTCCGGACTGTCGAATGCGCAAATATGGCAAGTTCTTCTGCGACCTGGACCTGAACACCAACCGCGCGCTGATCCAGTCCGCCGGGCTCCCCCAGATCGAGGCGGCCCGCCGCACGGCCATCATCCGGCTGATGGAGCGAATGTTCGGCGCGCGCCTCGACGAGCGCAGGTTGAGCTCGCCGGACGGCCCCGCCACCCTCGGCACGGCGTCGGAGCCGGAGGACGTCCGCCTCGTCTCCAGGGTGATGCTGGACATCTACCGGAAGCACCTCTCCACCCCGGGCGGCGAGCTTGACCCGGAGGAGGTGTGGACGGCGTTCGAGATGTTCGCCAACGGCGAGCTCCGGGTGGAGGTCCAGCGCGGCTTTCCGTGGAATGGCGAGCCGGACGGAGGGCAGATGTTCTGCTTCGCGGAGTTTGCCTTCATGGCCATCGAGATGGGCGTGGACGAGGCGGAATGGCGGCTGGCGCTGCCGAGCCACGTGGCCATCCAGCGGATCTACGCCGCGCGCTACCGCCCCAGGAATGGGCCCTACGACTACGGCGCGTACAAGTCCGGGAACTATCCACACGGGGAGCACGTGGGGCCCAGGCGTAAGGCGGAGCTGCGCGCGCGCTTCCGGGACATGCCGGTGGAGGAGCTGGCGCTCGCGGCGCGCTCCCACCTGGTGTCCACCTTCCCAGACCAGGAGCCGCGCTCGCCCTACCCGCCCTGAGCCGAGCGCAAAATTGGGCTGCCGGGCCCATTCGGGGTGCGCGGGCGGGGAGTAACGTGAAGGCGGATCCGCCACCCCGGCGGACCGCCTTCAACGTTCAGCGCGGGAGCGCCCCTTCGTGATCCGCCGTGCCGGACGTACAGCTGCCGTCGCGCTCGCCGCGGCGTTGGGGGTGGCGGGGTGGTGGGGGATGCGCGCGGAGCCGGATGCGGCCCCCGTGGGGGCGGAGGCGCATGCGGCTCCGTGGGCGGGCGCGCGGATGATGCGGGGCGTGGTGGGCGGCCGCTCGACGGATATCTGGACGCTGCGCTTCGAGGCCGGGGCACCCGGCCGCGTGCGGGTGCTGGGCGAAGGAGGGCGGCGCCTGGCGTGCCAGGTGGAAGACGCGGGCGGCGTGCTGCAGGACACCGCGGAGGGCGCCACCTGCTCGCTACGCTGGAGCCCCGTTCGCGGCGGCAACTACCGCGTGGTGGTCCGCAACCCCAGCCGCGCCGGCGCCGCGTACCGGCTGTCGGTGGAATGAAGGCGCCGCGGCGCGTTCCGCGCTCAGGCCGACCCCGCCAGCTCCTCCGCCACGTCTGCTGCGGACGGCCGCTCCTGGGGCCGGGTGGCCAGGCACCGCTCCACAAGCGCGTCAAGCCCGCTCCCCGCGGCAGCGTAGACCGCGGAGACAGTGGGCGGGGTGGCCGTGGCGCGGATGCGCATCAACGCCGCGCCCGTCGCTTCCCCGTACGGCAGCCGGCCGGTGAGCATCTGGAAGGCGACCACGCCCAGGCTGTAGACATCTGATCGATCGGTGAGCTCCGGATCGCCCCAGAGCTGCTCCGGGCTCACGTAGGCCGGCGAGCCGAGGCGCTCGCCGGGCCGCGTGAGCCGCGGGTCGGCGGCGTCGCGGACCGCCGCGATCCCGAAGTCGATCAGCACCATGCGGTGCGTGTCGCGGTCGTACAGGATGTTGGCGGGCCGCACGTCGCGGTGCACGGTGCCCATGGCATGGGCCGCAGCCAGCCCCGCGGCGATCTGCCCCAGGTACCGCCGCGCCTCGGCCGGATCGAACGCCCCCGCCTGGAGCCGGCTCTCCAGGGAGCCACCGTGGAAGTAGGGCATCACCAGGTAAGGCGCGCCGCACGCCAGGCGGCCGGTGCGGTACACGGGGGCCACGTGAGGGTGGTGGATGGCGGCCGCCGCGATCGCCTCGCGCTCGAAGCGGGCGCGCGCCGTCTCGTCGCGCGCCAGGTGGGGCAGGAGCACCTTGACGGCCACCGCGCGGCGGAGCGCCCGCTCGCGGGCCAGGTACACGCGGGCGACACTCCCCTCGCCGATCGGGCCGCTCACCTCGAAGTCGGCACCCAGCCCCTCCAGCTCGCCCCCGCCAGCCGCGGTGCGTTCCGGACCGGCGGGGGGCGGGGCGTCGTGGGCGGAGGCGCCTGCGCCGGCGCGGGCCCGCGCGTGGCCGAGCACGGAGCGCTCCGGCTCCACGCCCAGCTCCCGGCGCACGCGCTCGGTGAAGTCGGCGGCGAAGCGCACGGCCAGCACCGGCTCGCCGGCATCCGCGAGGGCGTCCACGCAGGCGAGGGCCACGCGCACGCTGTACGCGTCGTGGCGCGCCCGCCGCCGCCACCACTCCGCGCACCCGGCCAGGTCGCCCGCCGCGGCCCGTTCCCCTGCGAGCGCCTCCATGGCGCGGCCCGCCTCCCGCTCGCGGTGGTCGCGCGCCTCCGCCGCCCAGCGTTCGAACTCCGGCGCGTCGCGCACGTAGAAGCCGTCCACGAAGGGCCCGGCGTACAGCTCCACCGCTTGGGCGAAGCGCCCCTCCGCCATCGCCGCGTCGAACGCCGCCACGTCGGCCCACGCCACGCCGGGGTCCAGGTGAAGGGAATCGCCGGCCGTCACGATGGCGTCCTTGCCCAGCGTCCCGCGCAGCACGAACACCGATTCGTTGAGCAGGGCATTCGAGCTGTGCCTGGGCCAGAGGAGCCCGGCGAGCTTTTCGCGCGCCATCCCCCGCGGGCCCGCGGCCGCCAGCGCCGCCAGCAGGGCCAGCCGTCGGGGCTGTGCCGCCACGCTGCGCACCGGCGCCCCCTCGCGCTCCAGCGAAAGGCGTCCCAGGGTGTAGATGCGGACGGTCATCTGCGGGGCTCTTACGGAAAATTGATCGCCGCACCTATCGGCGGACGGAAAGGAGGTTGACCGGCCGGGACCATAGTAGCGCCATCGCGAAAGCCACAGCAATGGAGCCACAATGGTCACCTTTCCCACGCAACAGGCGCCGCCGCCCGCCACCCTTCCCCTTCTCCTGGCGCTCGACGCTCTGGAGCACGGGTTCGCCCTGCTGGACCGCGCCGGAAACGTTCTGCACGCGTCGCCGGCGTTCACCCGCGCGCTGGGCCGGCCGGAGCTGGCGGGGCTCGGCCACGAGGTGGGCCGCTTCAACGCGGCGCTGTGGGGCCACGCCAACGTCCGCGGGCTGGGCGAGCGCGTGGAGCCGCTGGAGATACGCTCGGTGCGCACGGCGGCGGGGGAGTGCCGCCTGCAGGGCGCCTACGTGGGTGCGGATCTGTTCGGCGCCGGGCCCAGCGTGCTGGTGGGCGTCCAGACCCCGCCCGACGATCCGTCCTCGCCCGAGCGCCTGAGCGAGCGCTTCGGGCTCACACGCAGCCAGACGCGGGTGGCGCGGCTTCTGGCCGAGGGGCTGCGAAACGACGAGATCGCCCGGCGGCTCTTCATCAGCGCCCACACCGCCCGGCACCACGTGGAGCAGGTGAAGCGCAAGGTCGGCGGCCACACCCGCGCCGCGCTCGCCGCCCGCATCCTGCAGCCGGACGGCTAGGCGTTCCGGAGCTCGTGCCGGGAAGCGCGAAGGGGCCGCGGACGCACACTGCGTCCGCGGCCTTCGCGCTTCCGCGGGCTCAGGTCCGTGCGGCCCGCTTCCGCCGCGGGGCGGTCGTGCGCGTGGCGGCCAGCGCCTCGCCCTTGGGTGGCGCCAGCGTTACCTGCAGCTTCTCGAGCACGCTGCGGGCATTGCAGGCCAGCGCGTGCTCCTCGGTGGGGTTCGGATCGGTCTCGCCGGCGAAGTGCAGGCCCACCATCACGTCGCGCTCGGCGCCGCCCGCGTCCACCATCCACGCGCTCCCCGAATCGCCGCCGCTGCTGATCTCCCCGTCCGAGGCGGGCTTCTTGGCGTTGGGCTCGATCTCGAAGCCGCCCACCTCCACGTTCCCTGCACCGTAGTCCATGTTCGCCACCACGCCGGTGCGGTGGACCACGCCGTACGTGACGCCGGTGGTGCGGCCGGACTTCACCACGCGGTCGCCGATCTCGGGCTCGGCGATGCGGCGGGGGACCACGCCCAGCTCCAGGATGCGCGGATCTACCTTGCGTCCCACGATGCTGCTGATGGCACAGTCGCCGGCCAGGCCCACGTGGCTGCGAACCAGGCGCCCGGCCGCGTTGGCGCTGGTGTTGGCGTCATCAAAGGGGCCGGGCTGCACCACCAGGTCCCCCACCTTGCCGCCCACTCCGTTCAGCACGTGCCAGTTGCTCAGGATGTAGGGGGTGCCGTTCGCCACATCGTACACGATGGCGCCCAGTGTGCCGGCGGTGCCGCCGATGTGGGAGACGCTGATCCCCGGCTGTACCGGGTCCAGCCGCCGCCGGCGCGTCTGGGCGGGCGTGAGCTGCTCCGCGGCCAGCAGCGCCACCGGTGTGGGCTCCACGATGCGGAACGACGGGGCGTACGAACGCTCCACCACGTCTACCCGCACCTCCGTCCCGTCCTCGGCGGTGATCGTCTCGGGAAGCATGGTGAGCCCCTCGGCCGCCACCATCTCGGGCGCGAGCTTCTTCCCCACGGTGAACTGGATCACCAGCTCTCCGGTGCTCTGGCCGTCCACCTTCCGGTGGCCCACCCCCACCGAGGTGACGTTGGGAAGCTTGAGGTACGCCCGGGCCCGGGTGCGCACCAGCTCGATCAGCTCCTGCTCGCTCTTCGTCTGCATTGCCGTGCTCCTCCAGGTGGACGTTGGCGCCGCGATCTACTTCCCTCCGCCGCCTACCCAGCCCAGTGCCTTGTCCAGGTTCAGGCTCACTCCCCAGATGAAGTTGCCGCGGCCGTAGCGCCGGTCCTCGGCCTCGTTACCGTCGGCGTCCACGCGGTCGTCTTTGGTCCACACCACCCCCGCGAAGGGCGACACGGTCTCGAAGCTCAGCAGGCTGTTCAGGTAAGGGATCGGGTTGTAGCGCAGCCCGGCTGTGGCGCCGACCTGGTCGAAGGGCCGGCGGCTCGCCTGAAGGGTGCCGCCCACCGTAAGGCCGTGCAGCAGCCGCGTCACGACCCCGCCGCTCAGGTCGGCCGGATCGGTGAGGATGTCGCCGAAGCTGTAGTTGAACGCGACAGAAAACGCGGTCGGCGTCTTGCGCGGCTGCAGCGTGTTCGACGCCTCGTCGAACTTGAGCTGGTTGACGTCGGTCGCACTCGCGTGCGCGGCCAGGAAGAGGTGCTCCGCGCCGCCGGTCACCAGCGTCGTCTGCACCGAGTCCGTCTTTGCCCGCTCCGCCGCGGCTGCTCCGGCCGCGGGGCGCTCGAGCGTGGTGGTCACCAGAAGGTTCGCGCGCCGCCGGGTCAGCGTGTAGCTGGCCGTGGTGAGCTGAATCTCTGGGACGAGGGCCTCAGGCGCGGTGGCGATGGCGAGGCCGAGCTTCGCGAGCGTCGCGAAGTCGGCTGACAGCCGGGTGGACCGGGCGTTCTCCTTGAAGTGGATCCGCGCCGTGGTTCGAAGTTCGTGGAACACGAAGACGCGCAGCACCCCGCCGGCGCCCACGGGCCAGCGCGTCGACTTTTCTTCGCCGGCCGCCGCCGCGGCCGCGATAACCGCCTGACGCGCCCCTTCGGCGTTGGCCGACTTCGCATTCTCCAGCGTCTGGAGCAGGCTCGCATTGCGCTTGAACATGTACGTTGCAGCATGGGGATCCTCGGCCCCGGCGGTGGTGAGGTCGACCACGAGGATTCGGGTCGAGTCGCCCCCGGGCGCGGCCTCGCGGGCCTGCTGCGCAGGGTCCTGCGCGGCGGCCGCGACCGGGGCGTAGATGGCGAGGCCCAGCGTCAACCAGATTTTCCATCGCATGGCAGTTCTCCCGGAGGGTAGGAACGGATGATCGCCGGGAGTCTAAGAGACTTGGTGAAAGACCGAATGGGCGGGTTCGCCTATCTTGGCTGGAAGGTGGGTGGGTGCGGACGCGAAGAGGGGATTGGCCGGCCCCGCACCACTCCCCCTAGACTTCAGCACCCGCGCGTGGAGCGGGTCACATCAGAACGCCCCCTCCCGCACGATGCCCTTGCCGAGCGGGACGATGTGGCCCGGCTCGACGGAGGAGTTCTCGGGAAGCGGGACGTCGCCCTTTTCCTTGCCGAGCTTGAAGATGCTCTTCAGGGCTCGGAGTGGCCCGCCTCCCGGGAGCGCGGGCTGCTCGCCGTACCACGCGAACCAGGGGAGGCCGGCGCGGGTGTACTCGGCGGCGGTGGGCGGGACGGTGGGCGGGTTGTCGCCCGTGATCTGCCGCCAGACCAGCGAGTTGGCGATGTGCACGAAGCAGCGGCTCGATGCGCCGAGCTCCCAGTCCGCGGCGCTGTACGGGTCCTCGTAGATCTCCTGGCGCATCCGGCCGCCGGGGGCCAGGCCCATGTCGAAGCTCGGCGCTGCTGACGCAGACACGTAATCCATCATAGCGGGCATCGCGCGTTCGTACTCGGCGCGGCGCCGCTTCACCTGCTCGTACACCGACGCTTTCACGGGATGGGCGGCGAGCTGCAGGCCACCGTGCGCGGCCTCGCCGGTGATCTGCTCCTCGGCGGTGTAGCCGGCGCCGAGCGGCATGGCGACGAACTGGCGGATGATGCCGCGCTCGATGCAGTACCCGTCCAGCCAGGGCTGCGACGGGATGCTGAGGTAGTCCTGGGGGTCGCGGGTGAGGCCGTCCGCCCAGGCCTCGCCGGTGGCCGCGTTGATCTTGCCGGTCGCCACCTTGACCGCGAACGGGTAGCCGTTCGAGGAGTTGAAGCTGAGCCACATCGCCTCGGACTGGTACATGGGGAGCATGACGCCGCCGTGCTCGGCCCACTTGGCGGGGACGCGGCCGGTGAAGTCGTCCACGTGGGCGAGCGGAAAGCGGCCCAGTCCCGGCGGGAGCGGATAGTCGCGGTCGTCGTCGGGGATGCGCAGCGTGCGCTGGAACTCGATGCGCAGCACCGCGTCCTCGTGCACGTCCGGGAAGCGGAAGAGCAGCGCGTCGTTCTGCAGCTCGATCATACGGTCCTCTCAGGCCGGGGTGGACGACTACCAGTCACCGTCGCGGACTTCGCGCACCAGGCGCAGCACGGCGTGGTCGGGCAGATCCCGCAACTCGCGCAGCAGCTCCCCAAAGAGCAGCGGCCGCTTGCGGATGGTGTCCAGCAGGTCGCGCGACACCTTGCCCGCCAGGGCGAGCAGGAGGTCGGGAAGGACGTCGAGCTCGCGCGCCAGGCGGACGATGGTGTCCTCGGAGGGCGGCGCGACCTCGCCCCGCTCCACCTTGCTCAGGTACGACGGCTCCACGCCGATCCGCTCCGCCACCTGGCGGACCGAGTAGCGCCGGTCCGCCTGCCGGAGGGTCTCACGGCGGTCCCGCACGAATGCGCCAAAGCTATCCACGTCACCTCACGAGAATGTGCTCGCATATAGTGTGTACCATTTGGTACACGTTAGTCAAGGGGCATCGCTCGTGCGGAGGGATGCCGCGGCCGACCGCGCGGGTGAGCGGCGCTCATAAATTCCAGTATTTTCAAGGGCTTTGCGCCCCGCTACATTGTCCGCCGAGCCGACCTCGACCACCCGTCCGGAGCCGCCGATGCGAAGCCTTGCCGAGCTGTTCGACCTACGCGGGCGCGTGGCGCTGGTCACGGGCGGCGGGCGCGGGCTGGGCGAGCAGATCGCGACGGGGCTGGCGCAGGCGGGGGCATCGGTGGCGCTGGCGTCGCGCAAGCGGGAGGCGTGCGAGGACGTGGCCCGCGAGCTTGCCGAGACCCACGGCGTGCGCACCATGGCGCTGCGGCTGGACGTGACCTCGGAGGAGGAGGTGCGGGCGGCGGTCGATGAGGCGGAGGTGGAGCTGGGGCTGGTGGACATCCTGGTCAACAACGCGGGGACCTCGTGGGGTTCGCCCGCGGCCGAGATGCCGCTGGAGGCGTGGCACAAGGTGATGGAGACCAACGCCACCGGCGCCTTCCTCTGCTCGCGCGAGGTGGGGCGCCGGCTGATCGAGCGGGCCGCGCCGGGCGCCATCCTCAACATCGCCTCGGTGACGGGGCTGCGCGGCTCGCAGCCCGAGCTGCTGGACGCCGCCGGCTACGCCGCGTCCAAGGGCGCCGTCATCGCCCTCACGCGCGACCTCGCCGTGAAGTGGGCGCGCCACGGCATCCGCGTCAACGCGCTCGCCCCCGGCTTCTTCCCCACGAAGATGACCGCCGGTGTGCTGGAGCAGGCGGGCAAACAGATCTCGCGCGCCGTCCCCCTCGGCCGCGTCGGCGGCGACGACGAGCTGATGGGCGCGGCGCTGTTCTTGTTGTCGGCGGCGGGCGGGTACGTGACGGGGCAGGTGCTGGCGGTGGATGGCGGGATGACGGCATGAAAAGGAAAGTGCTGAGTCCTAAGTGCTAAGTCCTGAGTGAATCGCGGTACCGGACCAGGCACCAGGCACTAGGCACTTAGCACTTAGCACTTAGCACTTAGCACTTAGCACTTCCCCAGGAGCGACTCATGGCCACGATGGTGAACGAGGAGACGGGCGTGCCCGTGCACATGGATGTGGAGGACGGCATCGCCATCATCCGGCTGGACCAGCCGGGGAAGCCGGTCAACGTCATCTCCGCCGCGCTCGTGGAGGCGATGGACGACATCCTCCGCCGCCTGGAAGAGGGGGAGGCGGACGCAAGCGTGAGGGCCGCCGTCATCCTCTCCGAGAAGAGGGGGACGTGGATCGCCGGGGCGGACATCGAGCAGTTCAAGGACTTCCGCACCCCCGCCGCCGCCGAGGCCGCCTCCCGCGCCGGGCAGCGGCTCCTGGACCGGCTGGAGAACCTGCGCGTCCCCGTCGTCGCGGCCATCGACGGGGTGGCGCTGGGGGGCGGGCTGGAGGTGGCGCTCGCCTGCACTTACCGCATCGCCAGCGACTCGCCCAAGACGAAGCTGGGGCTCCCCGAGGTGAACCTGGGGATCGTTCCCGGCGCCGGGGGCACGCAGCGGCTGCCGAGGCTGATCGGGGTGCGCGCCGCGCTCGACCTGATGCTCACGGGCAAGCAGCTCGACGGGCGCCGCGCCCGCAGCGCCGGCATCGTGGACGAGGTGGTCCCCGCCGCCATCCTCCCCGTCGTCGCGCGCCAGGTGGCGAACGACCTCGCCGAAGGCCACAAGGAGCCGCGCGGCGCCGCCCGCCGCAGGTCGCCGCAGTGGCTGGAGAATATTCCCGGGATGCGCCAGCTCATCTTCAGCAAGGCGCGCCAGGGGGTGATGTCCAAGACCAAGGGGCTCTACCCCGCGCCGCTCCGCCTCCTCGAAGTCGTCGAAAAGGGGCTGGACCGCGAGCTGGCGGAGGGGCTGGAGCTGGAGGCGCGCGCGTTCGGCGAGCTGGCGGTGACGCCTGAGGCGCGCTCCCTGGTGCACCTCTTCTTCGCCACCACCGCGGCCAAGAACGATCCGGCGCTGGGCGAGACGGTGAAGCCGAAGAAGGTGGAGCGCATCGCCGTGGTCGGCGCGGGGTTCATGGGCGCGGGGATCGCCGCCGCCTCGGCCGAGAGCGGGATCACGGTGCGCCTCAAGGACGTCAAGCCGGAGGCCGCGGCCAGGGGGCTCAAGACGGCGCGCGACACCCTCATCAAGCGGGCCAAGCGCAAGAAGGCGCGCGGCTTCGAGATCACCGCGCTCACCGACCGCGTGGAGGCGACCACCGAGTATACCGGCTTCCACTCCGCCAACGTGATCGTGGAAGCGGTGTTCGAGGACGTGTCGCTCAAGCACACCGTCGTCCGCGACATCGAGGCGAAGATCGGCGCGGGGACGGTGCTGGGCTCCAACACCTCCACCATCCCGATCGCCACGCTGGCCGAGGCGGCGTCGCGGCCGGAGAACGTGATCGGGCTGCACTTCTTCTCCCCGGTCGAGAAGATGCCGCTGCTGGAGATCATCACCCACAAAGGCACCGCCACCTGGGTGACGGCGACGTCGCACGCCTTCGGCAAGCAGATCGGCAAGACGCCCATCATCGTCAACGACGCGCCGGGCTTCTACGCCAACCGCATCCTCTCGCCCTACATGGCCGAGGCGGCGCTGCTGCTGGAGGAAGGGGTGCGGATGGAGGAGATCGACGCCGCGATGACCACGTGGGGGTACCCCGTGGGCCCCATCACCCTGTACGACGAGGTGGGACTGGACGTGGCGCAGAAGGCGGGGACGATCCTCGCCGCCGCCTTCGCGGACCGCATGCAGACGAGCTCCGTCCTGGACCGCATGGTGGCGGACGGGCGGCAGGGGCGGAAGAACGGCCGCGGCTTCTTCACCTACGGCGAGGACGGCAGGAAGGGTGAGCCGGACGAGTCGGTGTACGCCGTGATCGGCAACCCGGCCGCGAAGACGATCGCGCGCGCCGAGATCCAGGAGCGGCTGGGGCTGATGATGGTGAACGAGGCGTTGCGCACGCTGGAGGAGGGCGTCCTGCGCTCCGCCCGCGACGGCGACGTGGGCGCGGTGCTGGGGATCGGGTTCCCGCCCTTCCGCGGGGGACCGTTCTGGTACGTGGACCAGACCGGCGCGGCGGCCGTGCTGGAGCGGATGCGCGCCCTGGAGGCGAAGCACGGCCACCGGTTCGCTCCGGCGGCGCTGCTGGTGGAGCGGGCGGCCTCGGGCGAGCGCTTCTTCCCCGACGAGAGCTGAGCGCGGTGCCGGCCGCCGCCCCGCTGCAGGTGGCGCCCGGCGTCCACCGCGTATCCGTTCCGCTCCCCTTTCCGCCGCACGAGGTGGCGGCTTGGCTGCTGGAAGACGACGCGGGGCACACGCTGGTGGACACCGGGATCGACACCCCGCCCGCCCGCGGCGCCCTGCGCGCCGGCGCCGACCGGCTGGGCGTAACCCCGGCCACGCTGCGCCACGTGGTGCTCACCCACGCGCACATCGACCACTACGGGCTGGCGGGTCCGGTGCGCGCCTGGAGCGGCGCCCGCGTGTGCATGCACGAGCGCGAGGAGGCCCTCATCCGCGCCTTCGTGGACGACTGGCCGGCCGAACGGGAACGCGCCGCCGAGGAGTTCCTCGCGCACGGCGTCCCGGCCGAGGTGGTCCCCGAGCTGATCGCCGCCACCGGCCGCATCCACGCGCAGTACGAGGACTTCCGCCCGGACGACCTGCTGGCCGGCGAACGCGGCGCGCTTCCCGGTGGCGGCGGGTGGGAGTGGATGCTGACGCCGGGGCACTCGCCGGGGCACGTGAGCGTCTACCATCCCGAGCGGCGCATCCTGATCGCGGGCGACCACGTCCTGCCGCGCATCTCCCCCAACATCGGCGCGGACCGCTACGTCCCCGATCCGCTCTCGGAGTACCTCGCCTCGCTCGCCCGCCTCCGCGACCTGCCGGTCGATCTCGTCCTCCCCTCGCATGGAGAGCCGTTCGCGGAGCTCGCGGCGCGCGTGGGCGACATCATCGCGCATCACCACGCGCGCAACGATCAACTGCTGGCGCTGCTGGATCGCCCCCGCAGCGCCTACGAGCTCTCGCTCCTCCTCTTTCCCGACCTTCCCGCGGACACGCGCCTGCACGCCCTGCGCGAGACGCTGGCGCACCTGGCGTACCTGGAGCGCGCGGCCCGCGTGGTGCGTGAGGGGGAGAATTGGGCCAGCGGTGTGGGCGGCCAGGGTTGGTGACGGGGAGAGGGGCGGGCGCGATAAATCGCGCCCCTACAGAATCTGTGGGACCGGCGAGGAACGAGCGGGGAGAGGGCCAACGGACCGAACACCAAGGAGATCCCATGGAAGACTGGCGCAGCAACCTGCTGGAGTCGTCAGCCGACATCGCGCAGCTCTGGCGCGAGACGCGGCGCATCGCGGTGCTGGGGATCAAGACGGAGGCGCAGTCGGGGCAGCCCGCCTACTACGTCCCCGAGTACCTGCAGCGCGCCGGACTGGAGATCGTCCCGGTGCCGGTCTACTACGCGGACGCCACCGAGATCCTGGGGCAGCCCGTGTACCGAAAGGTGGCGGAGGTGCCGGGCGAGATCGACATGGTGAACGTCTTTCGCCGCTCCCAGGACGTCGGCCCGCACGTGGAGGACATCCTCGCCGCGCGTCCCAAGTCCGTGTGGATGCAGAGCGGCATCCGCAACGAGGAAGCCGCCCGCCGCTTCGCCGAAGCCGGCATCCGCGTGGTGCAGGACCGCTGCGCCATGGTGGAGCACCGCAGGTCGGCGCGTTAGAACAGCAAAACCATCACACAGAGGGCGCAGAGGGGAACTGCAAGCCCCGGAGACCTTCTCTCTGTTGTTCTTTCCGTACCCTCCGTGTCTCTGTGTGAGGCCGCCGTTGCCGTAACACCGGGCGTCGCGGGGCCGGGGCTGAATCGCGCAAGGGGCCGCTTCTCGCGGAAGGGCGCGGTGCACGGGGCATCGGTATCCGCCCCTTGCACTTAGGACTCAGGACTCGGCGCTTCCGGGTTGTGGGGCTTTCCCCTACGCCGCTGTCAGGGTGGCTCCGCGCGCGGCGGCGGGTGCTTGCCGGGCGCGCCGACGAATGCTATATGGGTGCATTCCGAAAAGTGCCCCGCGGGCGAGGGGCCCGTTCGGGAGTGCAGACGACCGCGCGCGAACCGGCGAGCCCGCCGGCTCACGCTCCGTGCGGGCTGGTGTTCTCCGCAAGCAGACCATGAACAGAGCTCTCTCCTTCGCTGGAACCCTGCTTCTCGCCCTGGGCGTGGCATCGTGCCGCGACTACAAGGCGACCGAGGCCGACGGGCCGGATCAGCCGATCGCGTTCTACCACAGCGTGCACGCCGGGCAGAACCAGATGCCCTGCATGTACTGCCACTACAACGCGGACCGGTCGCCGGCGGCGAACATCCCCAGCGTGCAGCTCTGCGTGGGGTGCCACGTGGCGGGAAGCTCGTCGGCGGGGGCGGTGCCCGCGCAGGCGGCGCTCACCTTCCCCACTAAGCAGCGCGACAGCACCTGGAACCGCGAGGCGCTCAAGCTGGTGGACTACTGGAAGCGCGGCGAGGCGATCCCCTGGGTGCGCATCCACGACGTGCCTGACCATGCGCACTTCCCGCACTACGTGCACGTCAACGCCGGGCTCCAGTGCCAGACGTGCCACGGGCCCGTGCAGAACATGAAGAAAGTCTACCAGTACTCGTCGCTGCGCATGGGGTGGTGCATCTCGTGCCACCGCGGCGAGACGCCGCTCTCGGCCGCCGAAGAGGCCGCCGTGCGCCAGCGCTCGTCGTTCGTGCGCAAGGTCGCCACGCTCCGCGCGCAGGGGAACGACGTGCGCGGCCAGCTCGCGACGTATCCCAACCAGCGGGCCTCCACGGACTGCACCGTATGCCACTATTGAGCGCGCACCCCCGGAAGCGACACGACGCCGGCGCGATGGGATCGAGGAGACAGCATGGCTGATGGAATGAAGAGGCGCGACTTCCTCACGGTGGTGGGAGCCACCGGCGCGGGGATGGCGGTCGCCGGGTGCGGCACGGGCGCGGGGAACCAGGAGTACCTCCTGGGGTCGGTGCGCCCCGCCGAGGACGTGGTGCCGGGCGTGCCCACGTGGTACACCACCACCTGCCGCGAATGCCCGGCCGGGTGCGGCCTGCACGTGGAGACGCACGAGGGGCGCGCCACCAAGGTGGAGGGAAACCCCAACCACCCCGTGAACCGCGGCAACACCTGCGGGCGCGGGCAGGCTTCGGTGCAGGGGCTCTACCACCCCGACCGGCACAAGGGCCCGTTCCTGCGCGAGCTCACCGTGGGCGGCCAGCCGCGCGACGTGAACTGGACCGTGGCGCAGAACGAGGTGGCCGAGGCAATCCGCCGCGGCGGCGCGGGCGGCACCGTGCTCCTCACCGGCTCGATGGGTCCCACCATGACCCGCCTGGCCGACGACTTCGCGCGCACCGTGGGCGGGCGCCGCGTGGAGTGGGCGCTGCTGGAAGACGCCCCGCGCGACCTGGTGTTCAGCGACGCGGACGTGCTGGTCTCCTTTGGCGCGGACTTCCTGGAGACGTGGGGCTCGCCGGTGGACTACGCGTACCAGTACGCGGAGATGCACGGCTACCGGAAGGGGCGGGAGCGTGCCGGCAAGTTCATCTGGGTGGGGCCGCACCGCCCCCTCACCGGGATCAACGCGGACCTGTGGCTCCCCGCCAAGCCGGGGACCGAGGTGCTGGTGGCGCAGGCGCTGGCCGGCGGCGCCAACGTGCAGCAGGTGGCGCAGGCGGCGGACATCGAGCCCGCCAAGCTGCAGCGCGCCGTGCAGTGGTGGAACGAGGGTCGCCGCAAGGTGGCGATGGGCCCCGGCGCGGCCGTCAGCGGCCCCAACGCCACGGCGCTGCGCCAGGCGGTTGCCGGCCTCAACGGCCGCCCCGCCGCGGCCCCGACCGCCACCTCCGACCTGCGCCCGGTGCAGCGGCTGATCGCCGACATGAACGCGGGGCGGGTGAAGGTGCTGCTGATCGCGGGCGACTCCAACCCGGCGTACACGCTGCCGGGCGGGCTCGGCTTCGAGGCGGCGCTCAAAAAGGTGCCGACCGTCGTCTCCTTCTCGCCCTTCCCCAACGACACGTCGGCGCTGGCCACGCACGTCCTTCCCGACCACCACTTCCTGGAGGCGTGGGACGACTACGTGGCGCGTCCGGGGGTGTTCGAGCTGGTGCAGCCGGTGATGCGCCCGGTGTTCAACACCAAGCAGACCGGCGACGTGCTGCTGGGGATCGCCTCCATCCTGGGCGTCCCCGCGGGCGGCGCGACCCCGGTGGGGACGTACTTCGACTACCTGCGCGCCGCCTGGGCCGGCCGCGCGCCGACCGTGGACGCCTGGCGCGCCGCGCTCAAGACGGGCGGCTCGTGGGGAAGCCTCCCCTCCGCCGCCATCCCGTCCGTGCAGGGCGTGGTGACGCCGCTGCCGGGCGACCGCGCGCTCCCCGGCGGGCGCGCCGCCTCCAACGTGGGTGGTGAGGCCGCTGCGGGCGTGGGGATCGCTCCCGCGCTCGCCGGTCCGGCCGCGCAGCCCGCCGCGCCCGCCGCCGACGCCGCGGCCGCTCCGGCGCCCGTTGCCGCGGCACCGGCACCGGCCGCCCCCGCCGGCCCGGTGGCGTACCGTCCCGTGCAGTGGGAGGGCGCGGCGGACGGGCTGCACCTGGTGGCGTACCCGTCCATCCGCTTCTTCGACGGCCGCACGGGGAACCGCCCCTGGCTGCTGGAGCTGCCGGACCAGGTCACCAAGGTGCCCTGGGACTCGTGGATCGAGATGCACCCCGAGACCGCCTCGCGCGCCAACCTGGAGCAGGGGACGGTCGTAAAGGTGGAGTCGCCGCACGGCTCGTTCGAGGTGCCGCTGTACGTGTGGCCCGGCGTGCGCCGCGACACCGTCGCCATCCAGATGGGGCTGGGGCAGAGGAACGCCGGCCGCTACAACGAGGGGCGCGGCGTCAACCCCATGCGCCTGCTGGGCGGCCAGATCGATCCGGCCACGGGCGCCATGGCCCCGGCCACGCGCGTCACCGTGACCCCGGCCGGCCGCAGCCTCGGCCGCTGGGAAGGGCTGTTCGAGAACGGCGTCCGCATCCAGCACGACCGCGCCGTGGCGCAGGCCGTGGGGTGGGAGGCGCTCAAGGCGCTGGACGCCAAGGGCGAGGGGTTCATCCCCGGCTCCGAGAAGGTGATCGAGGAGCTGCGCACCTCCGGCGGCTTCGGCCCCGTGGGCCGCACCACCGACCCGGCATCGTACCCGCCCCCCAGCACCGAGTACGGCGAGTACTTCGAGGGCGACACGCGGTGGGGGATGGTCATCGACCTGGACCGCTGCATCGGCTGCGCGGCGTGCACCATCGCCTGCTACGCGGAGAACAACGTCCCCGTGGTGGGCCCCAAGGAGCAGAAGCGCGGGCGCGACCTGAGCTGGCTGCGCATCGAGCGCTACTTCGGCCACGGCAAGGAAGAGGACGAGGCGTACCGCGACACGGGTACGGACGACACCCGCTTCCTTCCCATGCTCTGCCAGCACTGCGGCAGCGCCCCGTGCGAGCCGGTGTGCCCCGTGTACGCGGCGTACCACACGCCGGACGGGCTCAACGGCCAGGTGTACAACCGCTGCGTGGGCACGCGCTACTGCGCCAACAACTGCCCCTGGAAGGTGCGCGTCTTCAACTGGTTCACCTACGAGTTCGCGGAGCCGCTGCACCTGCAGCTCAACCCGGACGTCACGGTGCGCGAGAAGGGCGTGATGGAGAAGTGCACCTTTTGCGTGCAGCGCATCCACGAGAAGGAGCGGCAGGCCAACCAGGAGAACCGCCGCGTCCAGGATGGCGAGGTGGTGCCCGCCTGCGTGCAGGCCTGCCCCACCGAGGTGTTCGCCTTCGGCAACTACCAGGACCCGGAGAGCGCGGTCAGCCGCATCGCCAAGACCAACCGCAGCTACCGGTCGCTGGGCGAGCTTAACACCAAGCCCGCCATCGTCTACCTCAAAAAGGTGACGCTGGAGCCGCCGAGCAACGGCAGCTACCACCAAGACAAGCCGGCGCCGTTCGGGGGCGACGAGCACACCCAGCAGGGCGGCGCGACGTCGGCGCCGCAGGGAGCGCACTGAGATGGCAACCGTGACACGGTCCGTCTTCCACCCTGAAGTCACGGGGTACGAGGAGGTCAACGTCACCGCCGACCGGATGCTCACGCCTCCCGGGAAGGGCTACCTGGCCCTCCTGGGGATGGCGGTGACGATGGTCGGGATGATGGTGATCGCCGAGCTCCACAACATCTGGTACGGCCTGGGGATGAGCGGCCTCACCAACCCGGTGGGGTGGGGCGTGTACATCACCACCTTCGTGTTCTGGGTGGGCATCGGCCACGCGGGAACGCTGATCTCCGCCATCCTGTACCTCTTCCGCGCGGCGTGGCGGCAGTCCGTCTACCGCTTCGCGGAGGCGATGACGGTGTTCGCGGTGCTCACCGCGGCGCTCTTCCCGATCATCCACATCGGGCGCCCCTGGTTCTTCTACTGGCTGCTGCCGCTTCCCAGCCAGCGGCAGCTGTGGCCCAACTTCCGGTCGCCGCTGCTGTGGGACGTGTTCGCCGTCACCACGTACCTCACGGTGTCGTCGGTCTTCTTCTTCATCGGGCTGATCCCGGACATCGCGGCCGCACGCGACTCCGCCACCAACCCGACGCGCAAGAAGGTCTACACCCTGCTGGCGATGGGGTGGCGGGGGACGGACCGCGAGTGGCGCCACTTCACCCGCGCGTACCTCTTCCTGGCCGCGCTGGCCACGCCGCTGGTGCTCTCGGTGCACTCGGTGGTGTCGTGGGACTTCGCCGTATCCATCGTGCCGGGGTGGCACACCACCATCTTCGCCCCGTACTTCGTGGCGGGCGCCATCCTTTCCGGCGTGGCGATGGTGATCACGCTGATGGTGCCGGTGGGGCGCATCTTCCGCCTGGAGAAGTTCTTCACCCCGCTGCACTACGACCGGCTTTCGAAGCTCCTCCTGCTTACCTCGTGCATCGTGGGGTACGCGTACGGGATGGAGTACTTCATGGCGTACTACAGTGGCGAGCTGTTCGAGCGCGACGTCTTCTACGACCGCGTGACGGGTGACTACTGGTGGGCGGGGTGGTCGATGATCACCTTCAACGCCATCATCCCGCAGCTGATCTGGATGAAGAAGATCCGGGCCAGCCAGAACTCCCTCTTCCTCATCTCGATCTTCGTGAACATCGGGATGTGGTGGGAGCGCTTCGTGATCATCGTGCCGTCGCTGGCGCACAGCTACGAGCCGTGGAAGTTCATGAACTACCACCTCACCTGGGTGGAGGCGTTCATCCTCCTGGGGAGCTTCGGGTGGTTCTTCATGTGGTTCCTCCTCTTCCTGCGCTACCTGCCGGGGCTCTCCATCGCGGAGATCAAGGAGGTGCTGCCGCCGCCGATGCGCAATCCGCACGCGGGCGACCACGCGCCGCAGGTGAACCACACGGAAGAGCTGGGCAACGCCACGCCGCTGCCCACCGGGTACTCGGGACTGGAAGAACGCCGATGAGCAAGCTGAAGACGGGCGTCCTGGGGGTCTTCCCCCACCTGGACGCGGCGTGCGACGCCATCCGCAGGCTGCGGCACGAGGGGTACGAGGTGACCACCTACTCGCCCACGCCGCGCCACGAGATCGAGGAAGCGCTGGGGACGCAGGAGTCGCCGGTGAGGCTCTTCACGCTGACGGGCGCCTTCACCGGCACCGCGGCGGGGACGGCGCTGGCCACCTGGACCTCGGTGGACTGGGCGCTGATCGTGGGCGGCAAGGAGATCATCGCGCTCCCCGCCTTCTCGGTGATCATGTTCGAGGTCACGATCCTGCTGGGGGCGCTCTCCACGGTGGCTGGGCTCTTTCTGCTGGCGCGGCTGCCGCACATCGGCCCTCCGGAGGCGCCGCTCTACCACCCGTCGTTCACGGCGGGGAACTTCGGCGTGTTCGCGCACGTCCCCAAGGACCGCTACGATCAGGTCCAGGCCATCTTTACCGAGGCCGGATCCCAGGAGGTGCTCGTTGAGCAACGTTAAGACGGCGGCGTTCGGCGCGCTGGTGCTGGCGCTGGCCGGGTGCACGGACTGGGCGATGTACGACGTGGACAAGGCGTACGACGCCGTGCCGCAGGTCGCCACCATGCGCCGCTCCGTGATTCCGGAGTACCAGGAGGACCCGCGCAACCCGGCCCCCGGCTCGGTGCCCGTGTCCAGCCCCAACGGCGACATCCCGGCGCCGTACCTGAACAGCCAGCTGGACTCGGTGGCGCCCACGCTGCGCAACCCGTTCGCGGGCACCACGCGCAACGACGTGCTGGTTCGCGGCGAGCTGGTCTACACCCGCAACTGCACCGTCTGCCACGGTGCCACCGGCGCCGGCGACGGCCCGGTGGTGGGGGGCGGCAAGTTCCCCTTTGCGCCGCCGGTGAACGGCGGCACGGCGGTGGCCCGCTCGGACGGCTACATCTACGCCATCGTGGAGGCGGGACGCGGGCTGATGCCGCCGTACGGCGAGCGCATCACGCACATGGACCGCTGGGCGGTGGTGGAGTACGTGCGCGCGCTTCAGCGCCGCGCGGGCGCCACGGGCACGGCGCAGCCCAACCCCGGCGGCGCGGTGGCTGCTCCGCCCCCGGCCCAGGTGCAGGGGCAGCTCCCCGCATCGGCGCGCGACTCCGCCGCTCCGCTGAACGCTCCGGCCCCCGCGGCTCAGCCGCAGGGCCCGCGCTGACCCCGCAAGGATACTGACTGATGGCCGGACATTCGAGCTCGATGCCCACGCGCATCCCCTTCCGCACCCTCCCCAAGGCTTCGGGGGCGCTGATGGGCGGGATCGCGGTGGCGCTCCTCCTGGGCGTGGCCGCGGCGGTGATGACGCTGACGGGCGGCCACGAGGGCGCGGAGCGGTTCGCGCAGGCGTTCCACTTCAACTGGATCTTCTGGTCGGGGATGAGCATGGGGATGGTGATGCTCACCGTCGCCCTGCACCTGACCAACGCGCGCTGGTCGTGGTCGCTGCGCCGCTTCGCCCTGGCGGGGGTGGCCTTCCTCCCGGTGAGCTTCGTGCTCTTTGCGGTGGACTGGCTGGGCGCCGACCACCTGTACCACCACTGGATCCACGCGGCGCCGGGCGACCACGTGCTGGAGGCGAAGAGCGGGTACCTGAACCTCCCGTTCATGATCATCCGCGACTACCTGGGGCTTGCCATCCTGTACGGCCTGGCGATCTACTTCGCCATGCTGGCGCTGCGCCCGGACGTGTACGGCGCCGCGCAGACGGACGGGCAGCGCCGCTGGTACGACCGCCTCACGCGCAACTTCCGCGGCGTCCCCGAGGAAGCCGTGCGCTCGCGCGAGACGATGACCAAGGTGGCGGTGTTCCTCGCCTTCGGGTACGCCATCATCTGGGGAATGCTGGGGATCGACCTGGGGATGTCGATGCTGCCGCACTGGTTCAGCACCATGTTCCCGGTGATCTTCTTCATCGACGGCTTCCACGCCGGCATGGCGATGACGGCGCTGATGGTCGTCGTCTTCCGCAAGCGGATCGGGGTGGACGAGTTCATCACCAAGAACCAGTTCCACGACCTGGGCAAGCTGATCTTCGCCTTCGCCGTGTTCTGGATGTACATCAACTGGTCGCAGTACGTGGTGATCTGGTACGGCGGCCTCCCGCACGAGCAGGAGTGGTTCGTCCAGCGCTTCCACGAGCCGTTCGGCACGCTGGTGCGTATCGCGGTGGGGTGCATCTTCGTGGCGCCCTTCCTGGGCCTCCTCACGCGCCCGCCCAAGAAGACCCCCGCCGTGCTCGCGACGTTTGCGGTGGTGATCCTGGTTGGGCACTGGCTGGAGCGCTTTCTCCTCACGGTTCCGTCGCTCTACGAGTCCGGCCACGTAGAGCAGCTCCCGCTCGGCCTGCCGGAGATCGGGATCGCGCTTGGGTTCGGGGCGCTGTGGCTCTTCTGCTACACCTGGTTCCTGCGCACCTTCCCGGTGCTCCCCTCGCCGGCGACGCTCGCGGCGGTGGATACGGGATTCATGGAGATCCCCGGCGAAGGCCACGCGGCCCACGCCTGATCGGATCTTTCGGGTGGATGTGAAAACCGGTCCCGCGGCCCAGTGCCGCGGGACCGGTCTGCGTGGGGGGGGCGGCGCCGGAGCACCGGGGGCTGAAGCCCCCGGCTGGAACCACGGGAAGACCGCTGAAGCGGTCTCGCGGCTTCTGGCGCGGTCCGAAAGGCGAGCGGCGGTGCGGTTTCGGACACAGGCGGGATGAATCGCGCCCCTACGGGCGCGCGCTGCGGAGATCTCGGCGTACGCCCCTCCCCCAGGTAGTTATTGGGGGAGGGGCCGCGAGGCGACGAGCGGGGGTGGGGGCCCCTACCGCCCCGGCGCCACGTTCGAAAGCGCGTACGCCCCCACGAACCCGACCACCTTCTGGCCTCTTGCGTCCGACGAGATGGCGATGTCGCCGTTCTCGAGGCGGGTGGCCCACACGGGCTCGCCGCGCCGCAGCCGGGCAACGGGGCGGCCGCCGAGCTGCAGGTCGGTGTCGGCTACGACCCACTGGCGTTCGGCGCGCTGCTCCACGTACGAGTCGGGGTACTGCACGCGGAGCACCTTGCCCAGCGAGACGCCCACGACCAGGAGCACCAGGACCAGGACGATCGCGCCCAGGATGATGAAGCCACCCTCGTCGCGCGTGCGGGAGGTGCCCAGGCGGTTGGAAAGGGCCGGAGCCCGAAGCGGTTCAGGATTCACTGCTGTTCCGTCGTGCGGCAGGAGTATTTCAAGAGCGAAGCGCGAAAAAGTAGCCCCGCCGCGAAAGGCTCACAAGCTCGCGCGGGGGGTGACGGATGGGGAGGCGGGGATTATCTTCGGGGCTCGAAGAGGTTGTCTCGCACGCGGTACGCATGTCCACCCAGCCCGCGCCTGAGGGCGCATCGATCCTTCCCGCCCCAACGGCGGCCTCCGGCGTCCGGCACATGGCGCTGGGGGCCTTCTGGTTTTCGGTGATGGCGGTGCTGGTGAAGACGGCCGGGAGGAACCTCCCCAGCCAGGAGATCGTGCTGGTGCGCGGGGTGATAACGCTGGTGCTGAGCATCGCCATGGTCATGCGCGCCGGCATTTCGCCGTGGGGCGCGCGGGAACGGCGCGGGCTGCTGGTGCTGCGCGGGATCTTTGGGTTCGCGGCGCTCTCCTTCTTCTACACCTCGCTGGTGCACCTCCCGCTCGCGGAGGCGAACCTCATCCAGTACACCAACCCCGTCTTCACCGCGGTACTGGCGGCGTGGCTGCTGGGGGAGCGGATGGGGCGGCGGGAGGTGGCGTGCGTGGCGGCGAGCCTGGCCGGGGTGGTGCTTGTGGTGCGCCCCGCCGCGCTGCTGGGCGGCGCCGCATCGGTGGTGAGCCCGCACGCGGCGCTGATCGCGCTGGCCGGGGCGATGTGCAGCGCGCTGGCGTACGTCACCATTCGCCGCATCAAGGGCGAGCACCCGCTGGTGATCGTCTTCTACTTCCCCCTGGTGACCGTTCCCGCCACGCTCCCCTTCGCCCTGCCGCAGTGGGTGTGGCCCACGCCGCTGGAGTGGCTGGTGCTGGCCGGGATCGGGATCGCCACGCAGATCGCGCAGGTCAACATGACGCGCGGCCTTCAGCTGGAGCCCGCGGGCCGCGCGACGGCGGTGGCGTATCTGCAGGTGGTGTTCGCGGCGGTGTGGGGAGTCGCTTTCTTTGGAGAGCGGCTGGATGCCTGGATCCTGGCCGGCGCCGGGCTGGTGCTGGCGAGCACCGTGGTGCTGGCCCGTGGCCGGAGGGCGGCGGAGGGGGTGGAGGCGCAACGTGAACTGCAGGGATTGGGGATGAGGGATGGGGGATGAGGGAGCGTCGCTGTCCTCATCCCCCATCCCTTCATCCCCCATCCCTTCCCATCAGCTTCCCACCACCGCCGCCAGCAGCATACCTTCGGCGGCCGCGCCCGAGAGCAGCTGGTCCACGTTCGTCGGGAGCGACTCGGCGACGATGGCGTCGACGATGCGGCGCTCCTCCGCCGGCAGGGGGCCGGGAACGGGGGCGGGGCGCAGCGCGAAGACCAGCGATGCGGCGATGCCGGCGGCGGCGCCCAGCGGCAGCCACGCGCGCACTCGCGGTCGGCGTGCCGGGGTGCGCAGGCGCGCCAGCGGAAGCTCCGCGCGGCTGTTGGCGACGCCGCGGAGGTGCTCCCAGTCCACGTCGTCCATGGGGGGCTGGGGGGTGGCGGAGCGCAGGAGCGCCGCCAGCTCCGGGTCGCGAATAGGCTCGGTGTTCATTCTTCTCTGCTCCGTTCGTAGGGCGCCAGCGCCTGGCGCAGCGCCTTGCGGGCCTCGTGCAGGTGCCAGCGCACGGTGCCGTCCGATATCTCCATGATCTGCGCGATCTCCGGTCCGCTGAACCCTTCCAGCTCGAACAGCTCCACCACGAGCTTCTGGCGCTGCGGAAGCGTGGCCAGGGCGGCGGCGAGGCGCTCGCGAAGCTCCGCGCGCTCCGCCTCGCGCTCGGGCGATGGGCCGGACGACGATGCCGTCTCCGGGATCTCGTCGACCGTGCGGAGTGCGCGTGCCTTGCGGGCGTTGAGCCCGCGGTTCACCAGGATTCGAAAGAACCAGGGCGCGAATGCCCGCCCCGGCTCGAAGCTGTCGATGCGCTGCAGGACGACCATGAAGGTGTCCTGCACCAGGTCCTCGGCGTCTTCCTTCTGCCCCAGCACGCGGAACGCCACCGAGAACGCGCGGTGCATGTAGCGCGTGACGAGGGTGTCGAAGGCGCGCCCGTCGCCCTGGCGGACGCGCTCGACCAGCTCCGCCTCGCCGTCCGGTGCGGCGGGTGCCGCGCCGGTGGCGATTGGGAAGGCCACGGCGGGTCTCGCCGCGCCCGCGCGGATCACGGACGCGAGCTGCCGGTGCCGCCCTGCTGCCCCTCGCCGGACCGGCCGCCGCGCCGGCGGCGACCGTCCTGGCCCTGCACGCGGTCGCCGCGCTTACGCCGCGCCTCCTGCATCAGCTGGCGCGCGCGCTCCTTTTGCTGCGCGTTCAGCACCCCCTGGGCCTCCTCCATCGCCGCGCGGATGTTGGCGCGCATCTGATCCATGGGGGCGCGCATCGCCTGCGGGACCTCGCGGCGGTGGCCCTCGTCGCGCAGGCGGCGCAGGGTGTCGCGGCGCTGCTCGGGGGTCAGCCGCTCCATCTGCGCGCGGCGCTGCGCCTTGAACTGCTCGTGGTGCGCCGCGAGCTGCGCGCGGAGGGGCCGGTTGCGCTCCTCCAGCCTGCGGCCGATCTCCTGCAGCCGCGTCACCTGCGCGTCCGTCAGCTGCAGCTCCTGGCGGTAGGCGAGGAGTCCCTGGAACGCGGGGCGGTGCTGCCTTCCACCCTGCTCCCAGCGCCCGCCGCGGACCGAGTCGGCGCCCGGGCGGCCGTTCTGCTGCGCGGCTGCCGGGGCGGCGGCCAGCAGCCCAAGCGCGACCATGTATCGAACGTAGCTCTTCATTGTCGTGTACCGTAGTGTGCGGAATCGTGCGGACGACTGGCGCCCGAGCCGTGCTGCACGATAATACCACCCGGAGCGGCGAAACGTTGGGAAAGAACAACCACCCTCACACAGAGCCACAGAGGGTACAGCAAGAACAGAAAAGGGTTTCCTCTGCGCCTTGTAGTTCCCTCCGTGTTCTCTGTGTGATGGTTTTCTTCTTTGGGCACCCCGGCAACCCTTCCGCGGAACCCGGCATCCTATGCTGTGGACCCGTGAACGGATCATGGAAGACCTGGAGCTGATCGAGCAAGCAAAGCGGGGCGACGGCGGGGCGGTGCGGGCGCTCTACCAGCGCCATGCACGCCGCGTGTACGCGGTCGTGCGCCGCCTGGCCGGCGACGACACGCTCGCCGAGGACTGGGCGCAGGACGCCTGGCTGCGCGCCATCCGCGCCCTCCCGACCTTTCGGGGCGACTCGGCGTTCACCACCTGGCTCCACCGGATCGCGGTGAACAGCGCCCTCCACGGGCGCAGGTCCAGGGAGCGGCGCAGCGGGCGAGAGGCGCCGCTCGAAGAACAGTCCGCCTCTGTGAGGCCGCAGGGGGAGAACGCCGTCCTTCGGCTGAAGCTGGAGCGGGCGATGGAGAAGCTCCCGGAAGGGATGCGGCGCGTGCTGGTGCTGCACGACGTGGAAGGGTACACGCACGAAGAGATCGCGGAGATGCTGGGGGTGAACCCCGGCACCTGCAAGAGCCAGCTTTTCAAGGCGCGGGCAAGGATGAGGTTGCTGCTGAGCCCCTCGTCCCTCGTCCCCGCGGAAGGAGTGGAGGCATGCAGCACCTGACGCTGGAAGAACTGGCCCGCCTGGTGGACGAAGCGCCCGAGCCGGCCGAGGCCGAGCACCTGCGCGACTGCCTGGTCTGCCGCCGCGAGCGTGACGCCATGCGCGCGCAGACCGCCGCCTTGGCCGAGCTCGCGGACCCGGAGCCGAGGCCCGGCGCCTGGCGTGCCCTGGAGGCGGCGCTGGCCGAGGAGGGGTTGATGCGCCCGGCGCCGGCGCGCGCCTTCCGCACCTGGCAGCCGCTGCTCAGGATCGCGGCGGCGCTCCTGCTCTTCGCCACGGGGGCCGCGGCGGGGCTGTCGCTGCTGCGGCCCGGGACGACGGACCGTGTGGCGCAGGCGCCGGTGCAGCCGTCCAAGGGTGAGGGGCGGGTGCTGGGGGTGGTGCAGCTTCCCCCGGCGAGCGCGGAGTCCCGGGTGGTGGATGCACCGGTGGATCAGGATGCCGCCGTGCGCGCGGCCGAGCCGCCGGTGGCGCGGCTGGTGTCGGCGCGCGGGGGGGATGCGCCGCCCGTCACCCCGAGGCGCCGTGCCCCGGCCCTGACGCCCGAGGCGAAGGCGGCGGCGCGGGAGCTGGACGAGGCGGAGGCCGCGTACGTCGCCGCGCTGCGCAAGTACGCCGAGATCGCGGACCCGGCCAGCGGCGCCGATCCCGAGACCCGCCTCTCGGCCCTGAACACGCTGGTGGAGACCACCGGCCGCGCGCTGGAGCGGGCCCCCGGCGACCCCGTGCTGAACGGATACCACCTGGCGGTGCTGGACGAGCGCGATGCTCTCCGGCGGCAGATCGACCGCGCGTCGCAGAGCGCGTGGTACTGAAACCGAGTCAACCGAAAGAGACCGAGAGATGCGCCTGATCAAGGGATGGATGCCGCTGCTGGCGGCAATGCTGATGGCTCCCGCCGCCCTCGCCGCCCAGCGCGGCGATGCGCCGCGCGGGTGGATGGGCGTGGCGTTCGACTGGGACAGCACCGGTGCCCGCGAGGCCCGCATCGCCGAGGTGGTGGCACGCTCCGCCGCCGAGCGCGCCGGGCTGCGCACGGGCGACGTCGTGGTGCGGGTGAACGGCGCCCCCGCCACCGAGCGCACCATCGAGCGCCTGCGCGAGGAGCTGGAGGTGGGCGACACGGTGCGGCTGCGCATCCGCCGCGGCCGCGCGGAGGAGGAGCGCCGCGTGATCGCCGCCGCGCGCCGCGAGGTGATCGCCCGCACCCTTCCCGGCGAGGTCACCATCCACAATGGCGAAGACCGGGTGACCTTCCGCGTGGACTCGCTGCGCACGCGCCTGGACAGCCTGGGCCGGCGGATGGGCAAGCTGCGCGAACGGGTGCGCACGCGGCACGGCGACAGCGTCGTCGTCTACAGCTTCGACCGTCCCGACGGGCGCCGTGGCGACAGCGTGGTGGTGAACCTGCGCTCGATGGACCGCATGGGGCGCGCGCTGGGGCGGGAGCTGGGGCGTGAGGTCGAGGTCGCCCGGACGCTCCCCTTCTTCCTGGACGTGGGGCGGCGCGCCGTGGCCGGCGCCGAGCTCTCGGAGCTGAACCCGGAGCTGGCCCGCTACTTCCGAGTGGACGACGGCGTGCTGGTGCTGCAGGTGTCGCGCTCCACCCCGGCCGCGCGCGCGGGGCTGCAGGGCGGAGACGTCATCGTACGCGCTGGGGGCCGCACGGTGGGCTCGGTGGCCGACCTGCGCCGTGCCTTCGGCGCCCAGGAGGGCAGCGTGCGGCTGGAGGTGGTGCGCCAGGGCCAGCGCCGCCAGCTGGACGTGGAGTGGAGCGGCGACCGCAGCGAGACCGAGCGGCGCGAGCGGGTGCGCATTCGGGGGGTAGAGGAGCGCCAGCGGAACTGACCGCCTCCGGCGCGGTACAGCGGGGTCCCTCCGGCATCCGGGGGGACCCCGCTTCTCTTTGACGCCCTCGCCGGGCGTGGCGAAGGCGGGGGGAATCGCGTTACTTTGCCAGTCAACCCGTTGCGTTCCCTTTGCATGCGCCTCGTGATGCAGCACACCGTCCGCCCGCTCCTGCGGTGCGCGCTGGTCCTCTTTGCCACACTGTGTATCGCCGTCCCGGCCGCCGCGCAGGCGCCCGACACGGTGCCGCGGATCTACGTGATGACGATGGGCCCCGGCGACCTGGTGTGGGAGCGCTTCGGGCACAACGCCATCTGGGTGCACGACCCGCGCACCGGTGAGGACCTGGCGTACAACTACGGGATGTTCGACTTCGCGCAGGAGAACTTCATCAAGAACTTCATCCAGGGACGGATGGAGTACTGGGTGGCGGCGTTCGACGCCGGCGCCACCATGCGGCACTACGCGTCGTACAACCGGACGGTGGCGGTGCAGGAGCTCAACCTCACGCCCGCCCAGGCGACCGAGCTCGCGCGGCTGCTGGCCGTGAACGAGCTCCCGCAGAACCGCTTCTACCGCTACGACTACTACCGGGACAACTGCTCCACCCGCGTGCGCGACGCCATCGACCGCGTGCTGGGCGGGCGGCTGAAGGCGGCCACGGAGCGCGTTTCCGCCGGCACCACCTACCGCGAGCACACCGAGCGCCTGACCGCCGCCGGCACCGCGGACGTGCCCATCTTCACGGCTCTGATGGGCGGCCTGGGCCCCGCGGCGGACCGGCCGATCTCGCGCTGGGAGGAGATGTTCCTCCCCGGCGCGCTGCACGACCGCCTGGCCGAGCTGCGGGTGCCGGACGCCGCCGGCCGCATGGTGCCGCTGGTGCGCGAGGAGATGCAGGTGGTCCGCTCCACCCGCCCGGCCCCATCGACATCGACGCCCAACTGGCTTCCCGGCTACCTGGCCGCGGGGTTGGTGCTGGGCGGGCTTCTGGCTTTCCTGGCGGCACGCGCGTCGAACGGGCGGGGGGCGCGCTTCGGATTCGCGGCTGTGGCGGGGCTCTGGCTCCTCTTCGCCGGGACGGGCGGGTGGATCCTGGCCGGACTCTGGTCGCTGACCGACCACGGGATCGCGTACCGCAACGAGAACATCCTGCAGCTCTCGCCGCTGGCGCTGCCGCTCGTCCTGCTGCTGCCGGTGCTGGCGTACGGCGCGAGGTGGGCGGCGCGGCCGGCCTGGCTGCTCTCCGCGGCGGTGGCGGGGCTCTCGGTGCTCGGCTTCGTGCTGCAGATCCTTCCCGGGATTGACCAGGCGAACGGGTGGATCATCGCGCTGGCCCTGCCGGTGAACCTGGCGCTGGCGTGGTCTGCCCGCCGCATGGCCGCCGACCTCACCGCGCGCGCCGTCGCGCCCGTCGCCGCAAGCCGCCGCGCCACCGCAACCGCCTGATGGAAGTCCAGATCTTTGGCACCAAAGGGTGCGCCGAGACGCGCAAGGCGCTCCGATTCTTCAAGGAGCGCCGCATCCGCACCCACTTCGTGGACCTGAAGGAGCGCGCCGCATCCGCCGGCGAGCTGAAGCGCTTCGCCCAGAAGTTCGGCCCCGACGCGCTGCTGGATCGCGAGTCGAAGCGCTTCCGGGAGCGCGGCCTGCACGCGGCGCACCTCGCCGAGGCGCGCATCCTCCCGCTCCTCGAGGACGAGCCCGCGCTCCTCGTCACCCCCCTCCTGCGCGCCGGCAACCTCCTCGCCGTCGGTTGGAACGAGCCGCAATGGCGGGAGTGGACGACGACATGAAAGACAACAACAGGGCTCACACAGAGACACAGAGCCACAGAGAGAACTCCGTGCCTTTCCTCTGTGTCTCTGTGTCTCTGTGTGAGATTCTTTCGATGTCCGCCCCGCGCTGGGACGTCGAAGAGGTGGCCGAATGAGGATCGTGGCGGGGAAGTGGGCGGGGCGGCACCTGACCTCGCCCGCGGACCGGCGCGTGCGGCCCACCGCCGAGCACGTGCGCGATGCCTGGCTGCGGCTGCTGGAGCCGGACTTCCCCGGCGCCCGCGTGCTGGACCTCTTTGCGGGAACGGGCGCGCTGGGGCTGGAGGCGATGTCGCGCGGGGCCCGCTCGGCCGACTTCGTGGAGACGCGCCCCGCATCGCTGCACGCGCTCAAGGCCAACGTCGCCGCGCTGCACGTGCGCGAAAAGACAAGGATATTCAAAAAGGACGCGCTCCCCTTCGCGGCGGCGCTCCCCATCGCCCGCTACGACATCGCCTTCGCCGATCCGCCGTACGAGAGCCGCATGCTGGACCGGCTCCTGGAGAGTTGGATGGCGAAGCCCTTCGCCGCTATCCTCACGCTGGAGCACTCCATCAAGCACCTCCTTCCCGAGGGCGGAGAGGAGCACTTCTTCGAAGACACCATGGTCACCATCTACCGCGCCCGCCTGGCCGACCTGCGCCGCGCGGAGGAGGAGGAGGACCGTGGCTGATTTCATTCTGCGTCCCGCCACCCACGACGATGCGGAGCGGTGGCTGGCGCTGGTGGACGCCCTGGCCGACTACGAGAAGCTCGACCGCCCCCGCCCAGACGCCCGCGAGCGTTTGGTGCATGACGCCTTCGGGCCGCCCCCGAACCGCATCCAGGTGTACCTGGCCGAGTCGCCCGCCGGCGAAGCGCTCGCGTACGCCATCACCTGCGAGACGTACTCGTCGTTCCTGGCGCTCCCTACGCTCTACCTGGAGGACCTGTTCGTCCTTCCCGACGCGCGGCGCCACGGGATCGGCAAGGCGTTCTTTCGCTTCCTCGCGGGGGAGGCGCTGGTTCGCGGGTGCGGGCGGATGGAGTGGGTGGTGCTCGACTGGAACGAGCTCGCCATCGAGTTCTACGAAGGCCTCGGCGCGCGCCACATGCGCGAGTGGTACACGTACCGGCTGACGGCGGAGCAGCTCGCGGATATGGCGGAGGTGACGGGGGGGTGATGGTTGGCGTGCGCTACGGGGACCGGAGCACCGGGGGCTGAAGCCCCCGGCTGGAACGACGGGAAGACCACTAAAGTGGTCTCGCGAGCCGTGGCATTCCCCCGTTTTTTGTTATTCTGAATCTGAGACAGAAAGCGGGTCCGGCGCCGTGCGCCGGACCCGCTTCGTATTGCCGGGAAGCACCCGTCAGCTCTGCTCGGGCTTCCAATCGATCGGGATGGTCACCATCACCGGGACGGCTTGCTCGCCGACGCGGGCGGGGCGGAAGCGGAAGCGCTCCACGATGCGCAGGGTCGCGTCCGAGAACTGTGAGTTGGTGGCGGATACGACGCGCACACTTCCGGGCCGCACGCGCCCGTCCGCATCCACGATCAACTCCAGCATCACGCGGCCCGCGACGCCCTGGTCCGCGAGCATGCGCGGATAGAACCGTTCGAAGAGGCGCGACACCTCGCCGCCATTCGCCAGCTCCGGCGTCGCTTCGACCATGTCCGAGGTGTAGACGTATTTCTCGGACGGCGGCGCCGTGGTGGGCTCGGTGTTGCCCGTCGTTGGGGTGGTCGTGGCAGGCGGCGGCCCGATTACGTCGCCGACGGGTCCAATCCCCGTGACGTCCTGCTCGCGAACCGGCTGCTCTTTCGGGTCGGGGTCCGTAATCCCGGCCGGAACCGTCGTGGGCGCCGGCATCTGCACCGTCTCGCCGGGCGTGGGCGGCGGCGGACTATCCGGCTGCTGCGGCTCAACCGGCGCGGGGGGCGGAGGCGCCGGCTTGGCGATGTCCCACTCGTCGATCACCTGGTCTTCGGTTCCCGTCGTGGCGATCGCAGCGGTCGAGCTGGCGATGACGCACACGAGCAGGAGGAGGTGCGCGCCCACGGAGAGGGCGACGATGCGCGGCGAAGAGAGCCGGCGCTTGCGCTTGCGGGTCAGGACTCGGAACATGATGCTCCTCCTGCTGTTGCGTGGCGGGTGATGCTCGGCCCGTTCGCCGGTGCCTCACCTATCGAACGGACCTGCCCCGCCATTTCTGACACGACTCCGCCTCCCCTTCCTCCACCGTCTCCGGCAGGCACCAGTCGACCGGCTCCTGCCCGCTCCGCTCCAGCGCCTCGTTCACCTGCGAGAATGGCTTGCTCCCAAAGAACCCCTTATCTGCCGAGTAGGGCGACGGGTGCACGGAGCGGATGACGGCGTGCTGCGAGCTGTCGATCAGCTCCTCCTTCTTGCCAGCGTACGCGCCCCACAGCACGAATGCAACGGTGTTGTCGCGCTCGTTGACAGCACGGATGATGGCGTCGGTGAAGCGCTCCCATCCGCGGTTCTTGTGCGAGTTGGGCTCGCGGCGCCGCACCGTGAGCACCGCGTTCAGCAGGAGGACGCCCTGCTCGGCCCAGCTCGCCAGGTAGCCGTGCTTTGGGATGGGACACCCGCGGTCGTCGTGGAGTTCCTTGAAGATGTTGGCCAGCGACGGCGGCGGACGCACGCCGGGCCGCACCGAGAACGCGAGCCCGTGCGCCTGACGCGGCCCGTGGTACGGGTCCTGGCCCAGGATCAGCACCTTGACCCGGTCGTACGGCGTAAGCTCCAGCTGCGAGAAGACTTCGTCCGCGGGGGGGAAGACGGTCTGCGTGCGGCGCTCCTCTTCCACGAAGCGGCGCAGCTCGGCGAAGTACGGCTGCTCCACCTCGGCGGCCAGCGCGCGCCGCCACGACGGGGGGATGCGGTCCAGCTCCATCCGGGGGCTCCGGGTGCGGGGTACGTTTCGGCGTCAGCGGCGCGGATGCAAGGCAGGGACCCGGCACGCGCGGCATTCCGGTTGCAGCCTCGCGTTTGCAGGACGCCTGTTTCCACGCGTGGAACCCGGCGGGGGCGGCGCGTGGTAGAACGAGGGAGACCCATCCCAACGGAGGAGCGCCATGATCAAACCCAACGTGAGGGCGTCGTTCGGAAGGCGTGAGGCGGAGCTGCTGCTGTCGCTGGTGGGGCCGGGGGGCGAGGAGCGCCTTCGCGACCAGGGAATGGACGCGCTGATGGACGATCCCCTGGTGCTGCGCGCGCTGGTGCAGCGCGGTCGTCTGAGCCCGGCGCCGGCGCCGCTCTTCTTCTACATCCTGGCCCGCCACGCCCTCCTCCAGCGCGAGATCGTGGACCGGCAGATGGCGGACTACACGGCGGCGCTGCTGCTGGAGTTCGGCACGGCGGGGAAGGCGCACCGGGTGGAGGGCGGGGGGGAGTCGTTCTACTACCTGGCGGACATCGTGGCGGCGCTGGAGCAGGCGCACGGCGAGCGCGAGTTCCTGCTGCGGGTGCACCTGGGGAACTTCGCGCTCTGGCTGGCGGGGGTCTTTCCGGAGTACATCACGCACCGCGTGCAGCGCCGCGGCGCACCGGGGATCGCCTACTACGACGCGATGGGCGCCGCCGGCTTCCGCGCCGCCGCGGCCAGCGACCTCGCCCTCCGCCACGGCGTGGGCGACGTCTTCCTGGGCGTGGCGGACCGCTTCCGCGACGTGCGCTCCGCCCTCAACTCCCTCTCCGACACCGTCTTCTTCCCCACCGCCCCCGACCAGGTGGAGCGCATCCTCCGCCAGGTTACCGACGACTTCAACCGGCGGTACGGATAGGAGTGGCCGGGCGAGTGAACTCGCTGCAACAAGAGCACAAAGTCCGCCTCCGCGGACTCCGGGTCCGATGCCGCGTTTCTCGAGCCGGCTTCAGCCGCCTTCCCGTGGTTCCAGCCGGGGGATTCATCCCCCGGTTTTCGGCGCCCGGCGTTCGCCCCCCGCGTTTACCCGCAATGCCCGTGATTCACCCCCCGGTGTCCGGCTCCGCGCGCACGCAGAGCTCTTCGAGCGAGACGTCGCTGTCGTGGGCCCAGCCGGCGGGGATGGGGCGCAGGCGGCGCTTGGCCTCGTCGGATTCGAAGCAGAGCCAGCCCGTTTCCGAGGGCGGAAAGTAGAGCCGCGCCCGGTTGAGGTCGTGCCGCCGCGTGGGGATCATCCGCCGGTCGTTGTGGAATATCCTGATCTCGCGCAGCCGCCGGACGGCCACGCGGCGGTCCACCGGCGTGGGAACGACGTCCCACACCCTCCAGCGCTTCCCCTGCGAGTCCACGAAGCGTCGGTACGGCATTCGGTCCCGGTCTGTCCGTGTGAGTGGATGAAGGCTGAGAGCGTCCTTTTTCAAGTGTCGGGCCACGGCGCGGGCACGGCTGCTTGACACCGCGGCGGCTGGCGGGGTACACTCGCACCCCATGCCATCCTACGTCCATTCGCCCCACGAGTTCGAGGTCGTCCGCGACCCGATGTGGAACACCATCCGCGTGGACCCCACGGCGCTGCGGATCATCGATGCGCCGGAGTTCCAGCGTCTCCGCTACATCCGCCAGCTCGGCCTGGCGTACCTCGTCTACCCCGGCGCCAACCACACCCGCTTCGACCACGCGCTGGGTGTGTACCACCTGTCGCGCTGGGCGCTGGCCATTCTGGGCGAGCGCGGCGAGCTGCGCGAGGTGGACCCGGTCGACTGCACCCTCGTCCCCTTCGCCGGGCTACTCCACGACATCGGCCACTACCCCTTCTCGCACGCGCTGGAGGAGCTGGACGAGGGGCGCGTTCCCGGCCACCACGAGGCGCTCACCGCGCGCTTCCTGGCCGCGCCGCGCATCCGCGAGGCGCTGGAGGCGCTGGCGCCGGATGCGCCGGCCCGCATCGAGGCGCTCGTCCGTGACCTGTCGCCGTCGCCGCTGCAGGGGCTCGTCAGCGGCTCGCTGGACCTGGACAAGCTCGAGTACCTGCGCCGCGACGCGCGCTTCACCGGCGTGCCGTACGGCGAGGTGGACGTCGACCGCCTCCTGCACGCCCTGACGCTCCTGCGCGATCCGGAGACGGGGAAGCTCCAGATCGGCATCCACGAGAAGGGGCTCTCGGCGCTGGAATCGCTCCTCTTCGCCAAGTACCAGATGTTCCGCAACGTGTACTGGCACCACGCCGTGCGCGCGGCCACGGCGCTGTACAAGCGGCTGGTGCAGGACGCGGTCGATGGCGGTGTGGTGCGTCCCGACGAGCTGGTGGGGCAGAGCGACGAGCGGCTCCTGGCGCTGCTGGAGGTGCGCGCCGGCGTCTCGGACAACCCGGCCGCGCGGCGTGTGGCCGAGCGCTGGATCCCCGGTGTGCGCGAGCGGCGCCTCCCCAAGCGGGCGCTGGAGCTCCCGGGCGAGGCGCTCCGCGGACTCCCCGCCGAGGAGTGGCTGTACGACGACGGCGCCCTCCGACACGCGCTGGAGCTGAGGCTGGCCGAGGAGCTGGAGATCGCGGACGGCGGCGTGTTCGTTGACTATCCCGAAAAGCCGCGCATGCTCGGGCTGGAGCTCCTCCTCCTGCGCCGCGACGGCGCCGTGCAGCGCCTGGAAGACGAGGGGCGCTCCGGCCTGATCGACCTTCCCCGCGTGGCGGACGAGCTGTACTACACGGCGCGCGCCTTCCGCATCTTCACCACGGAGCGGCGCACGGTGTCTGAGAAGTCGATCCTCCCCCTCCTGTCGCTCGATGCCGCCGCGCTGCGCGAGCGTCTGGCCCAGCCGGAGGCCCTCCTGTGACGGAGAACGGGCAGGGCCGCATCCTCATCGTGGAGGACGACCCCGCCGCCGGGCACGTCCTGCGCGCGCTCCTTCGCCAGGTGGGCTACCAGGCGGACGTGGCGGAGGACGGCCCGGCCGCCCTGCGCTCGCTGGACGAGGACGGGAGGCCGGACCTGATCCTCCTCGACTGGATGCTCCCGGGGATGAGCGGCCTGCAGCTCTGCCACCACGTGCGCACGCGCTGGGACGCGCTGCAGCTTCCCATCCTGATGGTGACGGCGCGCACGGACCCGGAGAGCGTCTACGCCGCCTTCGACGCGGGCGCCAACGACTACGTGACGAAGCCCTTCCGCGGCGCCGAGATCCGCGCGCGCATCGCGGCGCACCTGCGCGTCCGCCGTCTGGCGGAGGATCACGTGCGAATGGAGGACCACCTCCGCGAGCGCGACAAGCTCTCCACGCTGGGGCTGCTGGCGGGGGGCGTGGCGCACGACCTGAACAACCCGCTGGCGGTCATCAACGCGCACACGCAGCTCCTCCTCCGCCGCGCGCCCGACGAGGCGAGCGCCGCCGGCCTCCGCGAGATCCTGGACGCGGTCGACCGCTGCCGGCGCATCGTGGGCGACGTGCTGGGCTTCGTGCGCCGCCGGCCGCGCGAGCGGGGGATGGTGGACGTGGGGAGCGTGCTGCGCTCCACCTACGCCCTGCGCGAGCGGCACCTGGTCACCGGCGGCGTCCGTGCGTCGCTGGAGCTTCCGGACGTGGCCCTGCCGGTATTCGGCGACGCGGGGCAGCTCCAGCAGGTCTTCCTGAACCTCCTCATCAACGCGGAGCAGGCGCTGCGTGACGGCGGCCGCACCCTGCGCATCTCCGCCGAGCTGGAGGAGGAGGCGGTGGTGGTCGACTTCTTCAACGACGGCCCCCCGATCCCCGCCGACTCGCTCCCCCACATCTGGGAGCCGTTCTTCACCACCAAGACCGCCGAAGAGGGCACGGGCCTCGGCCTCCCCATCAGCCGCCGCATCGTCCAGGAGCACGGCGGCGAGATCTCGGTAGCGAGCGGGGCCGAGGGGACGACGTTCTCGCTGCGGCTGCCGGTTACGACCGCCCCCTCCCCCCGGCCCCCTCCCCCGCCTGCGGGGGCGCAGGGCGAGTGAGGGGGAGAACTGCCGTGTGGGTCACGCAGACCCGGTAGGGGCGCGATTCATCGCGCCCACCCTCCGCCCCGCTTCGATCATCGCCCTACGTACGGATCTCGTAGAATAAATGGAAGGGCTGGCCCCCTGGTTCAACGTGGATTAATGATCCCCGTGCGAACGCAGGAGCATCAGAGCCACATGCGGCCGAGGCCGCATTCGGACAGGAGACCAGCCCTATGCATCAGATTATCTGGCTCGG